>CABUZE010000001.1 GCA_902495955.1 uncultured Collinsella sp.
TGCGAAGGTAGGCAGACTAAGGCGGACGACGAGGTGGCCATCGACCGTGTCTTTGCTACCAATAACAACCTGTCCGTGGGCGATAAGGTCGAGCTCGAGGGCAGAACCTACACCATCTGCGGCATCATGACCCAGCCCGATAGCCAGGCGTTGTTCCTCAACAATTCGGACTTTACGGTGAACACCATCACGTACGGCGTGGCCGAGGTCACCGATGGCGGCTTTGCCGCTCTCGAGGATGCCGGTGGCGCACCCGCCTACACCTACTCCTTCACCCTTAACGACCGCGACCTCTCCACCGCGGACCGCATCGATGCGGAGCAGGATATGGTGGAGGCGCTGACCGATGCCGATGCACGCGTAGATGAGCTCATCGACGCCGATTCCAACCAGGGCATTGGCGACGCCCGCGACGACGTGGACGGCGACTCCATGATGTGGATGACGCTGCTCGACATCATCATCGTGATCATGGCGTTTGTCTTTGTGGTCCTTACCGACGCCACCATCGAGGAGGAGAGCGCCATCATCGGCACGCTACTCGCCAGCGGCTATCGTCGACGCGAGATCGTACTGCACTACCTTGCGCTTCCCGCCATCTTGGGCGTGGTCGCGGCGCTTTTGGGCACTGCGCTCGGCGTTGTGTTCTTTACCGAGCCCATGCGCAGCCTCTATTACGGTTCGTACAGCCTGCCGCCCTTCCAGGTGTACTGGAGCTGGGAGATCTTTGTGAAGTGCGCCGTGGTTCCCGCCGCCGCGCTCATCCTCATCACGCTGGTGGGCCTGCTTCGCAAAATGGGCAAGACGCCGTTGCAGTTCCTTCGTCACGAGGCGAGCGGCAAATCGGGCACCAAGCGCGGCTTGCAGCTGCCGGAGCGCATGGGTTTTGTTTCCCGCTTCCGCCTGCGTATCTTCCTGCGCAACCTGGGCAACTTTGCCACGCTCTTCGTGGGCATTGCGTTTGCGTCGCTGCTGCTGCTCTTTGGCCTGGCGATTCTGCCCACGATGACGCACTACGCCGACAACCTCGAGACAAGCCTGGTCGCCGAGCACCAGTACACGCTCAAGGCGCCGCTGGAGCTCGAGGGCACTACCGAGGAGCGCGAGCAGTGGTCGGCACTCGAGCGCTTGCAGTCGGTTGACGGCGCGCTGCTTTCTGCCGCCCGGGATGCCGATGACGAGCTTGACGACGCGGCCGATGCAGCGCAGACGGCAGCCGATACCGCGAGCGCATCTCCGTCTGCCGAGAGCCTGGCCGCGGCGCAGGACGCGCTCGCCAAGGTCCAGGACAAGAAGGATGCGCTCTACGCGCGCCTTGACGATCTTGCCGATGCCCTCGGCTGCGACCGCGATGAGGCCATAGGCCTGATCGACAAGGCCTCTAAGATCGACACCGACAACGATGACATTCACCCGGTCAATACGACCGACAACGGTGCGGACGCAATCGCACAGGCCGAGAAATACGCCGTCTACCAGCTGCAATACGACCGCGGCGACGGAAATGGCGAGGAGCCGATTTCCATCTACGGCATCTCGTCCGATTCGCGCTACTGGAAAGGGCTGGACGTCGGCGATGGGCGCGTCGTCTTTGGCGGCGGTCTGCTCGATAAGTTTGGCTGGAGTGAGGGCCAGAAGGTCACACTCAGCGACAAGTACGAGGGCGAGCATTATTCCCTTGAGTACGCGGGCAAGGACTGTGCCTGGGGCTCCAAGTCGGATATGAATATCTATATGAGTATCGACGACTTTAATGAGCTGTTCGACAACGACGCCGCCTACTTTAACGGCTATGTGAGCGACGAGAAGCTCGACCTCGATGCCCGTTACTTTGCCGGCGACACCACGCCCGACGACATGCGCGCCGTGGGCGACCAGTTCATCGGCATGATGAGCAAAATGATCGGCATGATGATCGGGCTCGCGGTATTTATCTTCCTGCTGTTTATGTACCTGCTGACCAAGGCCGTTATCGACCATAGCGCCCGGTCGATTAGCTACATGAAGGTCTTTGGCTATCGCGATAGCGAGATCTCGCACCTGTACATCCGCTCGATCACACTGTGCGTGGCGGCGTCGCTCGTGCTGAGCCTGCCGGTCATTATTGGCTCGCTCACGGCCATCTTCCGCTCGATGCTGCTCGCCTACAACGGCAATATCGAGATCTACGTGCCCGCTTGGTCCTTGGCTGCATGCGTCGGCATTGGCTTTGCGACCTACCTGGTCGTGGCGCTGCTACACACGCGCTCCATCAAGCGCGTCAGCCTGGCCGAGGCGCTGAAGGTCCAGGAATAGGAGGGCTCATGGCCAGATCGGCAGAAGAGCTCAAGCAGCTTTCCGTCAAAGAGTTCACCGAGGCGGCGAAGATTTACGAGTCCGGCCATGCCGGGATCTACGAGATGTGCAAAGACGACTATCCGCAGATGCTCGAGGAGCTCGCGCTCGAGCCGTTCGAGGACGTGCTCGACGTGGGCTGCGGAACCGGAGCAGTCCTGGAGCTGCTGCACGGGGAATACCCGGGCAAGCACCTGACGGGGCTCGACCTCACGCCCAAAATGATCGAGGCGGCATGCGCCAAGCAGCTCGGGAACGTCCGCTTCGTCGTCGGGGACGCCGAAGCCCTGCCCTTCGAGCCGCAAAGCTTCGACGCCGTGCTCTGCTCAAACAGTTTTCATCACTATCCGCACCCCGAGAGGTTCTTCGCCGAGGCGGCCCGAGTCCTGCGCCCCGGCGGGCGCCTGATTCTCCGCGACTACACGTCGAGCGACTTCGTGGTATGGCTCATGAACACCTTTGAGCTGCCGTTGGCGCGCCTCGCAGGTCACGGCGATGTCCGGATCTGCAAGGTGTCCGAGCTTCGTGCGCTCGCCGAGAGGGCCGGATTCCTCCTGCTCAAGCTCGAGGCGCAGAAGGGCTTCCGCGCCCACCTGGTTGCGCGCAAGCCCTTCTAGGCCGACCACACATCACACACATTTGGGACGAAATTCCCCGTCCCTTTTGTCTCACGCGACGCCTTTCCTACCAGATGCCGATGACGTGCTGCATGCCCAGGCTCACGCAGGCGATGCGGCCCAGCAGCAGGCGCCCAGCAAGAGTGGTCATTGGGGACAGTCTTAAATGACTAGTCATCGGGGACAGTCTTTGCTGACTTGCCGGCTCGCCGGCCGGCTGGAAAGGACTGTCCCTAGCTGCCGGCAGGAAAGGAACGTCCCTAGCTGCCAGGTGGCGAGGCACTCATTTAAGTCCGTCCCCAATGAGTGGTTTCAGCCATTTAAGTCTGTCCCCAATGACTACCCAATGACTAGGTGCCGTACTTGACTTTAACTCTGCTTTAACTGGTACCATCCTCTATGTCTGTAACGCCATATAGACCGAGGGGATATATCTATGACCGCAACTGCACCCGTAGCACCCGCTAAGGTGTACTTCACCAACCTGCGCACACATGCTCGCGAGAGCCAGCTCGACAAGCTCAAGCGCCTCATCCGTCGCGCCGGTATTGAGCAGATCGACTTTGAGAACAAGTTCGTCGCTATCAAGATTCACTTTGGCGAGCTGGGCAACCTGAGCTTTTTGCGCCCCAACTACGCCCGCGCCGTCGCGGATGTCGTGAAGGAGCTGGGTGGCAAGCCCTTCCTCACCGATTGCAACACGCTCTATGTCGGTAGCCGCAAAAACGCGCTCGAGCACATTGACACCGCTTATCAGAACGGCTTTACCCCGTATGCCACGGGTTGCCAGATCATCATCGCCGACGGCCTCAAGGGTACCGACGAGGCGCTCGTCCCGGTCGAGGGCGGCGAGTACGTGCACGAGGCCAAGATCGGCCAGGCACTCATGGACGCCGATATTGTGATCAGCCTCACCCACTTTAAAGGCCATGAGCAGGCCGGCTTTGGCGGCGCCATGAAGAACCTGGGCATGGGCGGCGGCAGCCGTGCCGGCAAGATGGAGCAGCATGCCGCCGGCAAGCCGAACGTCGCGACCGAGCACTGCATTGGCTGCCGTGCCTGCGAAAAGATCTGCGCGCACAACGCTATCTCGTTTGATGATACCCGCGAGCGCGAGCTTGCCAACGGCAACACCCGCACGGTGCGCGTGGCCGCCATCGACCACGATCGCTGCGTGGGCTGCGGCCGCTGCATCGGCGTGTGCAACCAGGACGCCATCAAGCCCGGTTATGAAGCCGCGGCCGACGTGCTCAACTGCAAGATCGCCGAGTACACCAAGGCCGTTGTCGACGGCCGCCCGAGCTTCCACATCTCGCTTGCCATGGATATCAGCCCCAACTGCGATTGCCATCCCGAAAACGACACGCCTATCGTCAACGACATCGGCATGTTCGCGAGCTTCGACCCGGTCGCCATCGACCAGGCCTGCGCCGATGCCGTCATGGCATCCGAGCCGCTGCCCAACACCGAGCTCACCGATAGCGCGGCCAAGATGGAGCATAACCACGAGCATCTGGAGGGCGAGCAGGCCAAGGATCCCTTCTGCATCACGCATCCCGACACCGACTGGCGCGCGTGCATCGCGCACGCCGAGAAGATCGGCCTGGGCACGAGCAAGTACGAGCTTATCGAGGTCAAGTAGCACCTGTCTATTGGACATATCAAGCGCTTTTGTAGCGCAACGTTAGCAAAAGCCGCCCGTGAGCACAGCGCCCACGGGCGGCTTTTCGGAAGTATGCGGCAAATTTCGAGATCGCCGAGCACACGACATTTTTTGGCAACAAAACCCCTGATAAATTGTTGGTAAAACTGCGGCCTGGTCGGCAGTTCCAGATTTTGCCGCATACTTCCGAAAATAGGGGGTCAGATAAAGCCCCAGACGTTGCTTTTTGCCTAAAAATACTCGTCGAGGAAGTTGTTGACCGTGTTCCAGTAGAGCTCGGGGTCAACTTGCGCGCTCTTGGCGTGGGTGGCGCCATGGATGGTGAGCTTTTGCTTGACCTTGCTGGCGCACGCGTCGTAGTTTTGGTCGAGCATGTCGTACGGCACAAAGGTGTCCTGGTCGCCGTGGATAAACAGCATGGGAACCGTCGCGTGTTTGAGTTGCTCCACACTGCTCGCCCTATGAAAGTCGTAGCCTGCGCGCACGTTGCACACCAAGTTTGCTACATCGAGCAAGGGAAAGCTGGGCAGGCCGAACACGTCTTTGAGCTGCAGAGAAAACTCGTCCCAAACACTCGTATACCCGCAGTCCTCGATAATGCATTTCACGTTTGCGGGCAGAGATTCCCCCGCGACGTTCATGGCGGTTGCCGCACCCATCGACTCGCCAAAGACCAGGATACGCGCCTCGGGGTCAGCCTGAACGATTCGCTCGATCCATGCGACGATGTCGAGGCGCTCGGGCCAGCCCATGCCGATATAGTCGCCGCCGGAGCGCTCGTGGGCGCGGGCGGCGGGTGCGAGTACGTTCATTCCGCGGTCATGGAATCGTTTGGCGTATCGGGCCATACCAATGGGCTCGTTGGTATATCCATGCAGGCAGACGGCGTAGTCGTGCGCGCTCTCCGAAGCAGCAAAATACCAAGCGGCGAGCTCGGTTCCGTCATCTACGGTGAGGCTGCTGCTCTTGCGGTTCTCTTTAAACCATGCCCGCGCCTCGGTGTCCTCGGCATCCGGCTGCTCACCTTCTTTGTCGTTCTTGCTATCCTGCATCATCTTCATGGTGTACGGCGCTTGGGGGTTCAAGGCAAAGTCAAACAAAAAGTTGCCGGCAAACCCGAGCAACGTGACAACGAGCGCCAACGCAACAACGACGGTTATCTTAAGCTTTCGATGGGAACGTGCGTTTTGAGACATGAGAAGCTTTCCTATAAGATGTTAATACATCAACATTTAAAACAAGCGCATTATGGACGTTCGCCGTTGATGCGTCAACAAGCAAAGAATGGGTAAACAAAGGGTCACATGCGGTGCAAATTTCGCACGTACCTAGACGCTTTGATATAGTGTTGAGAACTCTTTACGTTGGAGGATGTAACCGGCATGTCCGATTCGAGCGACAGTTCCAAGCCGCGACCCAAGACCGCGGCCGTTCCACACTACACGGTGGGCGAGGAGATCATGAACTCCGTCACCCATGGTGTCGGCTGCCTGCTGGGTATCGCGGGCCTGGTGCTCCTGATCGTATTCGCTGCCCTGCGCGGCGGAGGTCCGGCCCACATGGCCGCGGCGATTGTCTATGGTGTCAGCATTATTCTTGAATATCTGGCCTCCACGCTCTACCACGCGATTCAGCCCGCGGGCGCCAAGCGCGTGTTTCGCATCATCGACCACAGCTGCATCTACCTGCTCATAGCCGGCAGCTATACGCCGTTTTGCCTCATCACGCTTGCAAACGACGGCGGCCCTGCGCTGTTCTTTGCCGTATGGGCCATCGCCATTATCGGCATCGCCCTCGAGTGCTTTATGCGCGAGCGTCAACCGCACTGGGTAAGCGGCTTGGTCTACCTGCTGATGGGCTGGCTCGTTGTCTTTAAGCTGCCCGAACTTGTGGCGCTGCTCAACCCCGTGGCACTTGCCCTGCTTGCCGTCGGCGGCGTGTGCTATACCGTGGGCGTGCCGTTCTACATCGCCAAAAACGTGCGCTACCTGCACAGTGTTTTCCACTTGTGGGTGCTCGCCGGCAGTATCTTCCAGTTCATGGCGGTGATCCTCTTCGTAATCTAGCGACCGCGCCCACGGCCCCGCTCTCGCGGGCGACCGGCGCAATTGCCGTATCCGCCATCAACGTTTTACCCTAACGTCCCGAATCTTGGAGGTTCGAGAAACTCCCGATGGACATAACCATCTCCCTTATCACTACCCTCGTCCTGACGCTTATCAACGGCTACTTCTCCATGTCCGAGATGGCTCTCACCACGGCTAAGCGCGCCGTGTTGGAGCACGATGCCGAGGAGGGCGATAAGCGCGCCGAGCGCGCCGTCCAGCTCGCCGCCGACTCCGATCAACTGTTGGCCACCATCCAGGTTGCCATCACGCTCGTGGGCTTTGCTTCGTCCGCCGTCGCCTCGACGAGCCTGTCCGACCCGCTTGCCACGTGGCTCATGAGCTTTGGCATCGCGCCGCTCTCTGCCATTGCGCGCGGCCTGGCGCCGGTCATCATCACCGTCGCCGTCGCCTTTGTGTCCATCGTGATTGGCGAACTCGTGCCCAAGCGCATCGGCCTCGCTAACGCCGAAGGCGTATCCAAGCAGGTCGTGGGACCGCTCTCCGTGTTCCAAAAGATCGCCCGTCCGCTCGTGTGGCTGACCGGCGCTTGCTCCGATGGTCTGGCCCGCATCCTGCGCATCAAGAGCGCCGACGACCGCCAGAACGTCTCGGAGGAAGAGATTAAGTACATGGTCTCGGAGCAGGACGACCTGCTCGACGAGGAAAAGCGCATGATCCACGAGATCTTCGACCTGGGCGACACCGTTGCCCGCGAGGTCATGGTGCCGCGCGTGGACACCACCATGTGCGAGGACGACGAGACGGTCGCCGACGTGCTGTCCACCATGCGCCAGACCGGCTTCAGTCGCATCCCCGTCTATCACGAGGATCCCGACAACGTCGCCGGCATCGCGCACATCAAGGACCTGATTCAGCCCGCGCTCGACGGCAAGGGCGACCAGCCCATCGCCGATTACCTGCGCGACGCCACCTTTGTGCCCGACACCAAGGACATCCTGCCGCTGCTGTCCGAGATGCAGACCTCGCACGACCAGATCGTGGTTGTCGTGGACGAGTACGGCGGCACGGCCGGCATCATCACCATCGAGGACATCGTCGAGGAGATCGTCGGCGAGATCGAGGACGAGTTCGACCCCGACAACAAGTACCTCACGCGCCTTTCGCGCCGCGAGTGGCTCGTCGATGGGCGTTTTTCGTGCGATGACGCGATTGAGCTTGGTTGGCCGCTCGAGGAAAGCGATGATTATGAGACCATCGCCGGCTGGATTTTGGAGCTTTGCGACTCGGTGCCCGACATCGGAGAGGTGTTTGAGGTCGCAGGGTACAAGTTCAAGGTACAGTCGATGCGTGGCCAGCGCATCTCGCTCATTCGCGTGATCGCTCCGGCCGAAACCGATAAGAAGGATTCCGAGTCCTCGGCAGAGAAGCCGGCGGCGTCGGGTGCGGGCTCTGCGGATCCGCACGATGGCGACGAGTAGGGCAAGGAAGAGTAGGGGAGAGTTATGGCAGGCCTGTTCAACATCCTTAAGGTCACCGTCAGCGAGGACAAGATTTGCGCGCATGTGCTGGTGAACCCCGGCATGCCGCTCATGACCTCGGAGGATATCGAGGCCACGGCGCGCGTGTACTACCTGGTGCCGGCGATTGCCAAGCACCTGTGTCTGGGCGATTCGGGTCGCGAGTTCCAGGACTGCATGGGCCAGACCGAGCTTTGCCACCTGCTGGAGCACGTGACGGTCGAGCTCATGAACGAGACCGGTCTTGCCGGCAGCATTTCGTGCGGCCGCACTCGCGTGAGCGAGCATGACGAGCGCGTCTTTGAGGTTGAGCTTTCGTGTCCCGATGACGCGTTGGCCATTGGCGCGCTGTCGTCGGCGACCTTTATGATGGACTGGGCGTACCTGCACGCCGACCAGCCGGCCCCCGACGTGGAAGGCACGGTCGCGGGCCTGCGCAACCTGGTGCTGGGCATGCGTGCCGAGGCCGAGGGCAAGGACCCGCACGAGGCCGTTGCCGCTGCGAACGGCGAGGACGCGGCCGAGGATGCGCCCGAGGGCGACGCTCCCGCCGACGCCGACACTGAGCCCGTTGCCGAGGCGCCCGTTGAGCCCGAGTCTGCGGAGCCCCAAGGCGTCCCGAGTTTTGACGACGAGCCGCAGATGCCAATCGATACCGAGGGTGCGGTCGCCGAGAACCACGAGGCCCCCGCGGCCGTCTTTGGCGGTGCGGCAACGGCTCCGTCTGGCTCGGCGCACGAGGGCAACCTGCCGCTCGTCGATGGCGCCGGCGAGGACCCGGCCGCCACTGTGGCCATGCCTGCCATGCCGCAGGAGTAGGTTCGCTCGCTTATCACCATCATGTACCTGCGCTTTTACCGTACGCAGATGAGCGCGACGGCAAGTGTTGCGCTGCGGGTATAATGGACAGCATTCAAACGGTGGGCATCGAGGTGCCCGCAGGAGAGGAATGATCATGGGAAAGACTTTCAGCTTTGTCTCCGGTGCGCTCTTTGGTGCTGCCGCCGGCGCTATCATCGGCGTTGCTCTGGCCCCGCGCTCGGGTGCCGAGACCCGCGCCATGGCCGCCGATATCGCCAATGACGCCTGGGACAACATGCGTGACACCTACGAGCACAGTGCCGAGGAGGCTCGTGCCGCGGTCAACGACTTTGGTCCGATGGTCGATGCCAAGACCGATGACCTGCGCGCCAAGGTCGACCTGGCCCGCGAGCGCATGGACCAGCTTCGCGAGCAGCTCAACGACGCCATATCGGGCGGCAACGTGACGCCCGCTGCCGACGTCGTGGTCGAGAACGTCGCTGAGACCGACACCGAGGCCACGGAGCCCTCGACCGAGGCATAATGCGCGCAGGGGATTTTGTCGGCGTCAAGGTTTATCGTAAGCCTGCCGAAGACAAGCGCACCAAAAAGGACGGCACGCCGCGCAGCCCCAAAAAGCTCGGCAAGATTCACTTTCCGGTCTTTACCCCGGGCGGCACGCGCGTGGTGGGCTTTATGGTCCGCCAGTCCGATATCGCGGGTATGATCGAGCGCCCCGACCGCTTTGTGGCGCTCGATGCCATCGGCGTCTATGAGGGTGCCGTCGCGGTCGACGACGTCAAGGGCACCTACGATGCCGCCGCGGCCAAGCGCCTCGATATCAACCTGGACGATTGCATCATCTGGATTGGCATGGACGTGCGCACGGAATCGGGCGATGCCGTGGGCTACTGCTCGGACGTTGAGTTCAAGCCGCGCTCGGGTATTGTGCAGACGTTCTACGTGACCGCCGGTGCCGCTTCGAGCGTGCTGGTGGGCGACACGCAGGTGCCGCCGACGATGCTGCGCGGCTACGAGAACGGCGCGATGATTGTCTCGGACGAGGTCAAGACGCTCGGGTATTCGGGCGGCGCGGCCGCCAAGGCTGCCGAGGCCAGCGTCGTGGTGGGAGATAAGGTCAAGAAGGGCGCCAAGGTGCTCGATGACAAGGGATCGGTCGCCGTGGACAAGGGCAGCCGCGCACTGGGCAAGCAGCTCGGCAAGACGCGCGGTATGTTCAAGGCCTTTAAGGACGAATATCAAAAGGCGAGCGGGGGCTCGTCAAAAGCTAGCAAATAGCGACGTACCAAATGATGGGAGGCGAGCCGGAGACATGTTGCTCCGGCTCGCTGTGTTTATGGGGGAGGGCACATGCGCCAAAACGGATCTAACTTAAACGGGCCCTCGGGTGCGCGTCCGACGACGCGCCGCGACCTGGGGCAGCTGCCCAGCGGGCAGCGTCGACGCCGCCGTAAGCCCGGCGCGATGTACCTCAACCATAGCCGTGGGTTTAGCGATCGCAGCGCGCGCATCGGCAACGGGCGCTCGCCGCGTCGACCGTCCCGCCTGCCCTATGCGCTCATCGCCGTGGGTTGCGCGCTCGTGCTGTTTATCGCTGCCGTCGTGGGCTACGTCAACCGCAGCGTGGACGTGGAACTCAACGGGCAAAAGACCGCGGTGCGCGTGGGCTCTACGTTGCAGAATCTTATCGACGATCAAAGCCTGACCGAAACGTACGACGCCGGCGATCTGCTGGCCGGCGACGACAGCGTGCTCAAGCGCCATGGCGGCGAAAAGCTGGCGGTGAAGGTCGACGGCAAGCGCGTGAAGCAAGGCAAATGGGATAGTCGCGAGCTTACGGGTGGCGAGAAGGTGACGGTCAAGGACGGCCGCAACGTGTACGAAAAGCACGAGGTCCAGGCCACGACCATCGAGCCAAAGATTAAGGTCGAGGGCACGGGTGCCATTGAGTATGTCAAAACCTGGGGCGTTCAGGGCCGCTCCGAGGTATGGGTCGGCGAGCAGTCGGGCAAGACGCAGGACCGCGGCGAAGTCGTGCCCGCCACCGACTGCGTAGTCGAGTGCGCAAGCGTGGCGCCCAAGGGCAACGAAAAGTACGTGGCCCTGACATTTGACGAGGGTCCGAGCGGCGCGACCAAGCAGATCTTGCAGGTGCTCAAGGAAAAGGGCGTCACGGCGACGTTCTTCCTTTCGGGCGATGCCGCGGAAGCCTCGCCCGCTACTGCCAAAGCGATTGCCGATGCCGGGTGCGAGATCGGCTCCAACAGCTACAGCGATGATTCGCTCAAGGGCGAGGATCGCGAGACGGTACGCAAGCAGATCACGAAGGGCACCGAGGCGATTAAGTCGGCGACCGGCGTCGAGACGATGTTGCTGCGTGCCCCCTACGCCGCGTTTGACGAGCAAAACTGGATCGACTCGATGGACCTGGTATCCGCCGTGGTTTCGTGGAATATCGATTCGGGCGACTGGCTGCTCAACGGCGCTGACGAGCAAGTATCGACCGTGCTCGACTCGATGACGCCGGGCAATATCGTGCTGCTTACCGATAGCGATGAGTGCGCCGAGCAGACGCTCGAGGCGCTGCCGCAGATTATCGATGGCCTAGTCGCCGATGGCTACAAGATCGTGACGCTCAGCGACCTGGTCAAGACGGACACGGCATTGAGCAAAAAGCTCACCTCGCTCACCAAGGTTTCCATGCCCAAAAACGCCGTGTTCCCCCAACTCCCCGAGGACGACGACACCACAGAGTAGTCATCGGGGACGTTCTTAAACGACTAGCTATTTGGGACACTCTTGCGAAAACCCGGCACTTGGGGACTGTCCCCAACTGCCGGCATCTGGGGACGTTCCTTTTCTGTCAGCAGTTAGGGACAGCCCTGTTCTGCCGCTCGCAAAGAGTGTCCCTGGCGACTAGTCGTTGAAGAACGTCCCCAATGGCTATGTCACGGATACGTCAGCGTTTGGTATGCCTGCAATGTGCAGCGCATAAATTCGGTGCCGCAGCGCGATGCTGATGCTATAGTTACTGCGGTTAATGAGGGTCAAGAGAAAGGTTACAGGTGAAATCCAAACCTCGACCATACAGTCGATGACCCCATGCAGGTGCTTTCTGCGCGTGCACGGGGTGTGAGCGCCGAGCGGCGTGCCGCCCGCGCATGCGTATACATATCTAAAAGTCCACGGATTGCGTGCCGGCATGGTCGCGCGGTCCGCAGGAATAATGATGGGGAGCACCATTGAATTATCTGAGTGAGATGCTCAAATTGCCGGTCTTGGACGTCGACGGCGAAAAGCTCGGCGTGGTTAACGATTTTGGCATTGCAACCGGCGAAGTTTTTCCGCACGTGACGTCGCTCGCGTTCCGTGGCCCCGGCAAGACGCCGTTTATGATCAGCTGGCGCAAATGGGTCGACCGTATCGACGAGACGGGTGTACACCTTAAGACATCGGCCACCGAAATCCGTTTTTCGTACCTGCAGCCGACCGAGCTGTTGCTGGCGCGTGACGTTCTCAATAAGCAGATCGTCGACACGCAGGGCATGAAGGTCGTGCGCGTAAACGACATCAAGTTTTCCATGTCGGGCGAAAATCAGCTGCGCCTGCTGGGTGCCGAAGTTGGTGCCCGCGGTCTGCTGCGCGCGATCAGCCCCACACTTGAGCATGTCGTCGAGGGCTTTATGAAACACCTGGGCAAGCCGCTCAGCGAGGACATTATCGCCTGGTCTTACATGGACCTGCTCGACCGTTCGACTAAGAACATCCAGCTCTCGGTGTCGCACAAGACGCTTGGCGAGCTGTATCCTGCCGACATTGCCGACATCATCGAGCAGCTCGACCCGCGCCTGCGTGCGCAGGTGTTCGCGCAGCTCGACACCGCCCAGGCCGCCGAGGCCATCTCGGAGTTCGATGACGACGAGCTCATGACCGAGATGCTCGAGGGCCTGTCCGATACGGACGCATCGTCGATGCTAGCCATGATGGACCCGGACGACGCCGCCGACCTGATTGACGAGCTCGATTACGAGAAGGCCGAGAAGCTCCTGCGCCTGATGGGCGTCAAGGAGGAGAAGGCGATTCGTAACCTGCTGGGCTATGAGGACAACACCGCCGGCCGCATCATGACCTCGGAGTTTGTCTCGCTGCCCGCCACGGCGACGGTCGGCGATGCCATCGAGGCGATTCGCAAACTCGATGAGGACTTCGAGAGCGTCTATTACGTCTATACCGAGGATCCGAGCGGCATGCTGACGGGCGTGCTCTCGCTGCGCACGCTGATCGTGGCCGACCGCGACGCCACGCTGGGTCAGCTCGCCTATCGCGATCTGGTCTATGTGTCGCCCGACGAGGACCAGGAAGACGTGACGGACGAGATGACCAAGTACGACCTGGTTGCCATCCCTGTCTGCGACGAGAACCGTCATATCCTGGGTATCGTAACCTTCGACGACGCCATGGACGTTATCGCCGAGGAGCATCAGGAGGACCTGCAGATCGCCGGTGTCGGCGCGGGCGATAGCGCGTCGGACGACTCGACGAACGTGCTCAGCTGGTTCGTGCATCGTCAGTACTGGGTCGTCGTGTGGGGCATCGCCTCGTGCATTATGGCGACGGTGCTGGGGACGGCACTGGGCTCCGCGCATCTGGTGGTGTTCCCCATGTGCGCCATGCCGCTCGTGCTGCTGGCGGCCTCGCGCATGGTGTCGTTCGTCAAGAACTACTTCCTCGAGTACGACGGTCACGACGACGAGCCCAAACCGTACCTGGGATTCTTCTTCCAGAGCACGGGTATGGGCCTGATCCTTTCGCTCGTGACCTATCTGTGCGCGCAGCTGGTGCGCACTGCCGCGTTCCTCGATGCCCCTATGTTTGAGGAGCAGCTCTTTACCGGCTGCTTTAACATCGCGGCCATCATCTGCCTGGTGGGCAACATGAGCGCCGTGATTTACCTGATGGTGCTGTTCTGGCGCGATGAGCACGACCTCAATACGTCGGGCACCGCCATGAACGTCATTGCCGTCATGATCTCGTGTGTGGCGTACTGCGCTGCTGCGGTGCTGCTCACCATGTCGGTCATGGGGTAGGTGGTCGTGTGCAAAATACGAAGCAAAAGCCGAGCACCAAGCAAAAGTTGACCATCGCGGCCATCTTTGGCGCTATGGGTCCCGGTCTGCTGGCGGCGCTTTCGGGCAATGACGCCGGCGGCATCGCCACGTATTCCAGCGCGGGCGCCAGCTATGGCTATAAGATGCTCTGGATGCTTCCCGTCATGACCGTGCTGCTTATCGTGACGCAGGAGACCGCGGCGCGCTGCGGATGTGTCACGGGTAAGGGCCTGGCGTCGCTCATTCGCGAGCGCTTTGGCGTTCGCAAGAGCGTGCTGGCCATGGCGGCACTGTTGATCGCCAACACGGCGGTGACCATCTCGGAGTTCGCGGGTATCGCGAGCGGCCTTGCTCTGTTTGGCGTTCCGGCGAGCATCTCGGTGCCGCTCGTGGCGCTGCTGGTGTGGATGCTTACCATGTCGGGCAGTTTCCAGCGCATCGAGAAGATTCTGCTGCTGGTAAGCTGCGTGTTCGTGACCTACATCGTCGCTGCGTTTATGGCCGGCCCCAACTGGGGCGAGGTCGCGGTCGACTTGGTCGTCCCCAATATTCAGAACGATCCCAGCTACGTGTCGCTCGTGGTCGCAACGATCGGTACCACCATCGCACCGTGGATGATCTTCTTGGCTCAGAACAACGTGGTCGATAAGAATGCGGGCGAGGACGACATCGTGCTGCAGCGTATTGATACCGTGAGCGGCTCGATCGCTGCTGATATCATTGCGGGCTTCATTATCATCACGACCGGTACGGTGCTGTTCCCGGCGGGTATTCAGATTAGCGATGCCGCCGATGCCGCCCGCGCGCTGGAGCCCATCGCGGGCCAGTGGTCCACGGTGCTGTTTGCCTCGGGCCTGGTCGCAGCGAGCTTTTTGGCTGCCTGCGTGCTGCCGGGCGTTACGTCGAGTGCCATCTGCGAGGCTTTTGGTTGGGAGCGCGGCGCCGATCGCAGCTGGGACGAGGCCCCGGTTTACCGCGGCATCATTACGGCCATCATCGGCATTTCTGCTGTGTTGGTGCTCATGCCTGGCGTCGATTTGTTCCAGATTATGATGACCTCGCAGGTCATCAACGGCGTGCTGCTGCCCGTAGTCTTGGTATTCCAGGTGGTTATCGCGGCGGATCGCCACATTATGGGCGCCAACCGCAACGGCCGCGTATGGAACGTGCTCACGTGGGCGACTATCGGCGTGATTACGGTGTTGACGGTCGTCATGTTTGTCCTACAGGCAATGGGCTACAGCGCTTAGCGCCCACTTTTGCCTCCGAACAGGCTGCAGCGATGGGTTGCGGCCTGTTTTTTGTCTGCTATAGGGTGCTAGTTATATGGCAGTGGGCAAAAAATGCCAAATATGAGTACTGTTGCTAAGTGAATAGCATTTACATCCAAGAAGATAATGAACATAACCTATAGTATGTCCATTAAAATTGGCCCCCAATACGCCCTAAAGCAGTCAGGTTGGCTGCTTTAGGGGGCTGTAGGGGTCGCCCGGATGTCATTTTGGGTGATTTTACCTGCTACTAAAATGGTAACAGTACTCATATTTGGCCTTTTTTGCCCACAGACCTTTGGGGTTGCGGCGAAAAGGGCTTGTTTTGATTGTTTGGAGCAGGCGCGAGGCGCGGAAACGATGCCCGGAGCGGCTTGGAATTCATCCGTAGAAGTCTTCATTGGCTGCGCCAGGAGTATCCCTAGGTGCCGGTGCAAAAGGAGTGTCCCTAACTGCCGCAGGGGGCGTCGGCCGTGGCCGACGCCCCCTGCGGATGTAAGCAGATTTGGCTGTGCGTTACTTGTCGGTGCCCAGCTTGTGTGGCTTGTAGGCGAGGGCACTGACGAGCGCATCGGCGGCGGACTTGACGGCTGCCGGCTGCGGATCGTTGACGTGGTCCTCGGGGTGCACGGGCAGGTCCTTCTTGACCGCATCGTGGATGAGATTGAGGTACTCGGCCACGCCGGTGGCCGACAGGTGCGTGCCGTCGCCGTCAAACAGGTCGTTGCGGTTGGCGCTGTACCCGTACCAGTCGATAACGCGTACATTCTTGTAGCGCGTTGCGGCGTTGGCGATGGCCTGGTTCGTGGACCCGACCCACGGCTGCGGGCTACGCGTGTTTACAAACACGACAATACGCTGCTCGCCGGCGTCGGCCATGATTGCGTCGACCTGGGCGTCCGTTACCAAACCGTTGGTGCCCAGGGCAAAGACCACGATCTTGCCGGCAAGGTTCTGCTGGATATAGCCCTTAAATGTCGCGCGGCCCGCATCAAACTGGCGGCCCTTTTCGGCATCGATATGGCTGTGCGGGAACACGCCGTCAAAGGAATCAACGGCGCGCAGCGACACGGAGTCACCGATCATCAACAGGTCGTAGGAGCCATCGGGGAAGCCGTCGTTGTCCCTGTCGGTGTCGTCGGCCGCCTGCTGGTCGGTGGGCGCGGTGTTTTTGGCTTCCTTGTTCAGAACTTCGGCGCCCTCGCCGCTCAGCGCAGACGTCTCGGGCACAAAGATCAGGCCGCCCAGCGCAACGACTAACACGACGGCGCAGGCTGCGCAGACAGGGACGTGCGCGCGCACCCAGTTGGCGGGCGTGGTGGTGCCATCGCGGAATTCGGCGACGGTGCGGCCGAAGGCGCCCTTCCTAAACGGCGTTTCGATAAAGCGATAGGAGCACTCGGCTACGGCGACCACCAGCAGCACCTGCAAAATGTACTGCCACCAGGGCGTATCGTTGATGTTGGCGACCGGGTTCATGAGCAGCAGCAGCGGATAGTGCCACAGGTAGATGCTGTACGAGCGCTTGCCAACCCACACGAGCGGCTCGGCGGACAGCGCGCGGGCAACCATTCCCTGGGGCTGCACACAGGCCGCGATGACCATGAGCGTGAGGATGGAGCATAACAGCGTGCCGCCGCGATACTGGAACGCGGTGTAGCCGTTGGTGAGCGCGACCATGGCGGCAAGGCCAACCAGGCCCACGACGCCCAACACATCGATGGATGCGGGCGAGGACCAAAAGCGCACGAGGGCGCTCGGCTGTGCCGGGGCAGTCTCGGCTGATTCGTCGGCCTTCTCGCCAGGTTTGCCCACGGCGTTCTTGCCGTGCTTGGCGGCGCCAGCCAGGCGATTGAGCCCCAAACGATGAGCGAGACGCACCGGCGCCAGGTCGCGATCGGGGATAAAGGCCATCCAGGCACCCAGTAGCAGCGAGAACACGCGGGTGTCGGTGCCGTAGTACACGCGGCTGGGGTCGGCGGCAGGGTTGTAAAGCACCATCATGGCGAGGGCAGATACCGCGGCAAGGCCCAGAACCACGCGGCGCGTGTTGGGCTTGCTCACATGCATGGATACCATGGCAAACAGCAGTGGCGGCCAAATCAGGTAGAACTGTTCCTCGATGGCAAGTGACCAAAAGTGCGTGAGCGGCGAGGGGTCGCCCAGAGCATTGAAGTACGAGACGTTTTGGGCAATCTGCCACCAGTTGTTGAAGAACAGCAGCGACGGCAGGATGTCGGGGCGCATCTTGGTGAGCATCACGTGGTTAAAGATGGTGCACAGCGCGCAGGTCACGAACACTACCGTTACCACGGCGGGGACCAGGCGACGGATGCGGCGAATCCAGAAGCTCTTAAGGTCGATACGGCCGGTCTTAGCGACTTCGTTGAGCAGCAAGCGCGTGATCAGATAGCCAGAAAGCACAAAGAAGATCGTGACGCCGAGCAGGCCGCCCTGAGCCCACGTGAGGTTGAGGTGATAGAGCACCACCGCGACGACGGCGAGCGTACGCAGACCGTCGAGCGCAGGAATGTAGCGGGACTTGGGACGAGCGGGTGCCTGTTCTTTTGCGGCGCTGTTGGTGCGGGCGTCCTTGTTGGTGGGCGTTCGATGCGGGACCGGGCCGCGTCGTGGCTCGCCGGTGCGGCGGTCGGCGCGCGGGTGTTCGTGCGGCGCCTGGTTATCGGGCGCGCGGCGCGGGCCGCGTGGGCTCGATTGTGGGAGTTGTTCCATAAAACATCATCCAATGACGAGAATAATCAGCACATATTCATTGTAGCTGCCTGCTCCTGTGAATGCTTGCTGCTGGCGCAAGCTCAAGCGCGCGTTCACATCAAAGTGAACTAAAGTTATAGAGGTGCGAGAGCGCACGATCGACGGCCGACGGTGGGCATAAGGCCCGCAGATGAGGAGGTTTCCATGGCAGATCGCGGCATCGTTGCGGTGTTCGGCAGCATGAACATGGACCTTTCGGTGGCGTGCGAGCGCATGCCGCGCGCGGGCGAGACCGTCGGTGGCAGCGGTTTTATCACCAACGCCGGTGGCAAGGGCGCTAACCAGGCCGTCGCCGCCGCGCGCATGGGTGCGCGCACGTGCATGATTGGCGCGGTCGGGCGCGATGCGTTTGGCGATGCGCTCGTGGCGGGGCTTCAGGATGCCGGCGTGGGCGTTGAGTTTGTGGCGCGTCGCGATGACGTGGAGACCGGTACCGCGACCATCATTCGCTGCGAGAGCGACAACCGCATCGTACTGTCGCCGGGCGCCAACCATGCACTCGCGGGCGAGGACGTTGCCTGCGCGCTGAGACGTCTGGTGGCCGACGAGCTCGATGGCGACGCCAACGAGATCGCCCCGGCTGCCGGAAGCGTCTTTATCGCCCAGGGCGAATGCGGCCTTGCGGCGACGGCCGAGGCACTTGTTTGCGCTCACGAGCTGGGGTTCTATACGGTCTTTAATCCAGCGCCTGCCTGCGAGTTGCCTGCGGAGGTCTGGCCTGCGGTCGACCTGGTCTGCCCCAACGAGACAGAGTGCCAGGTGCTGACGGGCATCTTGCCCGCGGATGATGCGAGCTGCGTCGCGGCGCTCAATGCCCTGCTCGCCAAGGGTGCCGGCGCCGCGGTCATCACGCTGGGCGGCGCCGGCTCGGTTACGCTCGGTGATGGCGGTGAGCTGCTGCGCATGCCGGCGCTTTCGAGCACGGTAGTCGATACCACGGCCGCCGGCGATACGTTTATCGGCGCGTTGGCGGCGGCTCGCCTAGAGGGCTTGCCACTCTTTGAGTGCATGGCCGCGGGTGCTCGCGCCTCGGCGGTGACGGTGTCGCGCCTGGGCGCTCAGCAGTCGATTCCCACGCGCGCCGAAGTTGAGCGCGTGTTTGATTTAGATGATTTAGTACAAGACGGAGAAGCGGAGTAGAACAATGGCAACCAAGAAGCTGATCCTTGATCTGGATATGGGCGTGGACGATGCGATGGCGCTTGCCTATGCCATCGCGAGCCCCGAGGTTGAGCTCGTGGGCATCACCACGTGCTTTGGCAACGTGCGCGTCGAGCAATCGGCGCACAACTGCCTGGCGGTGCTCGATCTGCTGGGTCGCCCCGAGGTTCCGGTGTACCTAGGCGCCGATCGTCCCATTAAGGCGACTGAGCCCTATACACCGCCGGCGTCCACCACGCTCATCCACGGCAAGAACGGTATTGGCGGGGCGAGCGTGCCCGCGTCGCCGTACGAGCCGGTGGGGGCGACGTCGGCCGACGGTAACGCGGCGGTCGATTATCTGATCGATGCCGCGCGCACCTATGGCCCCGATCTGGTCTACGTAGCGACCGGCCCGCTCTCCAACCTGGCACTTGCCTTGGAGCGCGATGCGGCGGCGATGATGTCTATCGGTCGCGTGGTCGTGATGGGCGGCGCCCTGACCGTGCCCGGAAACGTGAGCGCGGGCGCCGAGGCCAACATAGCAAGCGATCCTGAGGCGGCCGATGCCGTGCTGCGTTCGGGCCGCAAGCTCACTATGGTGGGCCTGGATGTGACGCATCGCGTGGTGCTCACGCGCCGCGACATTGCCGGCTGGACGGGCTCGGGCACCATGGCGGGCTGTGCGTTTGCGAGCATGGTCGAGCACTACATTGGTTCGTACGAGATGAACGCACCCTACCTGGGTGGCTGTGCACTGCACGATCCGCTAGCCGTTGCCGTGGCGATCGACCCCACGCTCGTGGGCGCGCTCGGCTGCAATCTGCGTGTTGATCTGCTGGGCGAGTATCGCGGCCGCACCATCTGCGATGAGCGCCGTGTGACCGACCCCGACAAGGGCGCACTCGTGGCGCTGACCGTGGATGCCCCGCGCTTCCTGTCCGAGTTCAAGGCGCGTATGGCCCGCGTCCTGGGCTAATAGATTTCCACGCCCCGCCCCATGCGGTCAATTTGGGACGGGGCTTTTTAGCTACCGAGTAAATGCGCCCGTTGGGGGAATAGTCGTGCCACTTCGCTTGACAACAGGCTAAACTAGCTAATAAACATTTACTACTCTGTTTAGATTGAATTTGCGGTCGTTTAGTTGTCGAGCCATCGAGCCCCGATGCTCCGCCACGGCCGTTACTAGGGGGAACAATGGCCAAAGCAAGTGTTCGCGAGATCAGCCGCATCACCGGTTTTTCGCCTGCGACCGTGTCCAACGCACTCAACCGCAAGCGTAGCGTGAGCGAGGAGACCGCCAAGGTCATCCTGGAGTGCGCACAGTCGCTCGGCTACCAGCAGTCGACGCAGCTCGAGAGCATCCAGTTTGTGCTTGCGCGCAAGACGGGCGCCATCTTGGACGAGAGCACCTTCCATCCCGCGGTCATCGAGGGCGTGGAGCGCCAGGCGCGTCGCCACGGCATGAGCACGAGCTTTGTCTCGCTCGACTTTAGCGACTTGGACGCCGTGCGCCCGCAGGTCGAGGGCCTGATCGCCGATCCGGCCGCCGCTATCGTGCTGATGGGTACCGAGCTGGGTGAGGAAGATTACGCCTTGTTCGCTAACGCCGCCGCCCACCTGATCGTGCTCGATGGCTGGAGCGACCGCCAGTACTTCGATGCCGTGGTCATTGCCAACACCGATTCGGTGCTGCGTGCTGTGGATTACCTCATCGAGAAAGGTCACAAGCAAATCGGCTATCTGGCGGGCGACCTTCGTATCCGCAACTTTAAGGATCGCGAGCGCGGCTATCGCCAAGCGCTTGAGGATGCGGGCCTCGAGGCCAATCCGACATGGCGCGTCACGCTGGGCACCACGCTCGAGGGTGCCTATCGCGACATGGGCGCGTGGCTCGACAGCGTCTCGCGCGACGACCTGCCGACGGCTTTCTTTGCCGAGAACGACGTGCTCGCCGTAGGCGCCATGCGCGCGCTCAACGAGCACGGTATTCGCGTGCCCGAGGATGTTTCGATCATCGGCTTTGACGACCTGTCTTTGGGCGCCTTCTCCAACCCGCCGCTCACCACGGTGCATGTTCCCAAACACGAGGTGGGCGAAATCGCGGTGCGCCGTCTGGTGGGCAACATCCGCAATCCCAAGAGCTATACCTGCAAAACGGCCGTGTCGACCTATTTTGTCGAGCGTCAGAGCGTGCGCGAAATCTAGGCGGAACGGCGCCAGACCTCAGAGCGGAAAAGTCCGCCAAAGGCAACCATACATAACGCAACCAAGAGAGGGTCCTTCGGGGCCCTCTTTTTGTTGCCCTTGTATGTTCAGATTGTTTACATACCGTTTAGGCTGATTTCTCTACCGTTTACGGGTATTTCGCGCTAAACTTCTAAACAAAAGAGTAAAACATTTAGTAAACGTAACAAAACAAAACACACGTCTGTTTACTGAACATGTGATTAGGGGAGGACGTACATGGACAAGATCAAGCTCGGCTTTGTGCCCACGCGCCGCAGTATCTTTAGCGCGCCGGACGCAATCAAGTATCGCGGCCTGACGGCTGATCGCCTGCGCGAGATTGGTGTCGACATCGTGGATATCGACGATATCAATGACGAGGGCCTGCTGTTCGACGACAGCCATATCGAGCCTATCGTCGAGAAGTTCCGCGCCGAGGGCGTCGATGGCATCATGCTGTGCCATGCCAACTTTGGCACCGAGTACGTTTGCGCTCGCCTTGCCCGCGAGCGCGGCCTACCCGTGCTGCTGTGGGGCCCGCGCGACGAGCGCCCCGAGCCCGACGGCACCCGCCTGCGCGATAGCCAGTGCGGCCTGTTCGCGACCGGCAAGGTCCTGCGCCGCTTCCAGGTGCCCTTTACCTACATGACCAATTGCCGTCTGACCGACCCCGAGTTCGGGCGCGGCGTTTGGGACTTCTTGGCCGTGTGCAACGTGGTCAAAACCTTCAAGCACACCCGCATCCTGCAGATGGCCACCCGTCCGTTCGACTTCTGGTCGACCATGTGCAACGAGGGCGAGCTGCTCGAGAAGTTCAACATCCAGCTTTCGCCCATTCCCATGACCGAGCTTGTCCAGGCCGTGCGCGACGCCCAGACCGACGAGCAGGCCATGGCCGCCATGCTTGCCCACATCAACGACAGCTTTGAGATCTGCATCCCCGAGGACAAGGTTCCCGCGGTCGCCGGTCTTGCCATCGCCATGAAGCGCCTGGTCGAGAAGTACGGCTGCAACGCCGGTGCCATTCAGTGCTGGAACGCTCTGCAGGACGAGCTGGGCATTATGCCCTGCGCCGCCAACGCCATCCTCAACGAGATGGGTATTCCCATCGTCTGCGAAACCGACATCCACGGCGCCATCACAGCGCTGATGGTCGAGGCCGCCGACCTGGGCCGTCACCGCGGCATGTTCGCCGACTGGACCGTGCGCCATCCCGATAACGAGAACGGCGAGCTGCTGCAGCACTGCGGCCCCTGGCCCTGCAGCTGCGCGGCCGTCAAGCCCAAGCTCACCTACCCGCTGGCATTCGGTCACCCCGGTGCGCTGACGGCCGAGGCCAAGCACGGTGACCTCACCCTTGCCCGCTTTGACGGCGACAACGGCGAGTACTCGCTGCTGCTGGGCAACGCCCGCGGCATCGACGGCCCGGCCGGCATGGGCACCTATCTGTGGGTCGAGGTCGAGAACCTCAAGCGCCTCGAGGCCAAGATCGTCGAGGGTCCCTACATCCACCACTGCGTCGCTATTCACGCCAACGTGGTGCCGGTGCTCTACGAGGCGTGCAAGTACATCGGCATCGCCCCCGACCTGTACGACCCCATCGAAGAAGACGTTAAAGCCTACCTGCGAGGAGAGTAGAAATGGCAACTATCGAAGAGCTTGAGTCCCTGCGTTGGGACCTTCGCCGCGATTGCGTCGATATCATCATGGCTGGCGCCGGCGGCCACATCGGCGGCGACATGTCGGTGATCGACGCCCTCATGACCCTCTACGCCAACCACCTCAACATTTCGCCCGAGACCGTCGACGATCCCAACCGCGATCGCTTCGTGCTCTCCAAGGGCCACGCCATGGAGGCCTACTACGCGGTGCTCTGCCACGAGGGCTATCTTGATCTCGACGACGTCAAGGCTCGCTTCTCCAAGTTCGGCAGCCCCTACATCGGCCATCCCAACAACAAGCTCAAGGGCATCGAGATGAACTCGGGCTCGCTGGGTCACGGCCTGCCCGTTGCCGTGGGCATGGCGCTCGCCGGCAAGATGGACGGCCGCGACTACCGCGTCTACACCATCATGGGCGATGGCGAGCTTGCCGAGGGCTCGGTCTGGGAGGGCGCCATGAGCGGTGGCAACTACCGGCTCGATAACCTGTGCGCGCTCGTGGACCGCAACCGCCTGCAGATCAGCGGCAGCACCGAGGACGTTATGAAGCAGGACAGCCAGGAGGAGCGCTGGGCTGCCTTTGGGTGGAACGTGCTGTCCATTCCGGGCAACGACGTCCAGGCTATTGACGCTGCGCTGACGCTTGCTGCCGAGACCAAGGGTAAGCCCACGGTCATCATCCTCAACACGGTGAAGGGCTACGGCTCGTCCGTCATGGAGGACAAGGCCGCCTGGCATCACCACCTGCCCAACGATGAGGAATATGCCCAGATCATCGCCGATTTCGCTGCCCATAAGGAGGCCATCAATGGCTAACAAGATCGCCAATCGCAAGGTTATCTGCGACACGCTGCTCGAGGCCGCGAAGACCGATAAGGATATCGTCGTCCTGTGCTCCGACTCCCGCGGCTCCGCGTCGCTCACGCCGTTCTTTGATCAGTATCCCCAGCAGTCCGTTGAGGTCGGCATCGCCGAGCAGGACCTGGTGAGCATCGCCGCCGGCATGGCTTCGTGCGGCAAGAAGGCCTGGGCCGCTTCGCCGGCGTCCTTTGTGACCACGCGCTCGTATGAGCAGTGCAAAGTCGACGTCTCGTACTCCAACACCAACGTCAAGCTCATCGGCATCTCGGGCGGCGTGTCCTACGGCGCCTTGGGCATGAGCCATCACTCCGCGCAGGATATCGCCGCCATGAGCGCGATTCCCAACATGCGCGTGTATCTGCCGAGCGACCGCTTCCAGACCGCCGAGCTCGTGCGCGCCCTGGTAGCCGATAACAAGCCGGCTTACATCCGCGTGGGCCGCAATCCGGTCGAGGACGTGTATACCGAGGACGAGTGCCCGTTCCAGATGGACCGTGCCACCTGGGTTCGCCGCGGCACCGATGTGACGCTCGTCGCCACCGGCGAGATGGTCCGCCATGCCGTGGATGCCGCCGACCTGCTGGCCGAGCAGGGCATCTCGGCAACGGTGCTCGACATGTACTGCGTCAAGCCGCTCGACGCCGAGGCCGTGATTGAGGCCGCCGGTGCCACGCGCGCCGTTGTGACCGTCGAGGAGCACAGCCCCTTCGGCGGCCTGGGTTCTATGGTCGCGCAGGTGGTGGGCGAGCATTGCCCGCGTCCGGTCAAGTGCCTCTCCCTGCCCGACGCGCCGGTCATCACCGGCACGAGCCCCGAGGTCTTTGCACACTACGGCCTGACGGGTGCCGGAATCGCGCAGACGGTCGCCGACTTCCTGCCCACAGAGTAACTGGAATGTGACAAAGGGGCCGTCCCTTTGTCACATTCGTTTTGAAAGGGGTGGCCATGGGCCGCTACATCATCGGAATCGATCAATCCACGCAGGGCACCAAGGCGCTGCTGGTGGACGAGGGCGGCCATCTGATTCATCGTGCCGATCGCTCGCATCGCCAGATTGTCAACGAGGCCGGCTGGGTGAGCCATGATCCGGCCGAGATTGCCGCCAATGTGCTGGCCGTGGCGCGTGCCGTGGTGGAGGAGACTGGGGTCGACCCGGCCGACGTCGCCGGCATCGGCATCTCCAACCAGCGCGAGACCACCGTTGCCTGGAACCGCACGACGGGCGATCCGCTGTGCGACGCCGTGGTGTGGCAGTGCGCCCGCGCCCGCGAGCTGTGCGACGAGCTGGCCGCACGCGAGGGTGTGGCCGACCTGGTGCGCGACACGACGGGTCTGGTACTCTCGCCCTACTATCCGGCGGGCAAGATGGCCTGGATTCTCGCGAACGTTCCCGCGGCTGCCGAGGCCGAGGCGGCGGGTGAGCTGTGTCTGGGCACCATCGATGCCTGGGTGGTCTGGACGCTCACGGGCGGCGCGGAGTTCCGCTGCGACTGGTCTAACGCCGGCCGCACGCAGCTCTTTGACCTGCGCCGTGGCTGCTGGAGCGAGCCGGTGTGCGAGGCCTTTGGCGTCGACGTGGCCTGCCTGCCGCAGGTGACCGATTCCGATGGCCTGTTCGGCACGACGGACCTGGGCGGCTTTTTGCCGGCACCCGTGCCCATTCACGGCGTGCTCGGCGACAGCCATGCGGCCTTGTTCGCGCAGGGTTGCCACAGCCGCGGTATGGCCAAGGCGACCTATGGCACCGGCAGCTCGGTCATGATGAACGTCGGCGACGAGTTCGTTGCCAGCTCGCACGGGCTTTCGAGCTCGCTCGCATGGCGTATGGACGGCGTGACCGAGTATGTACTCGAGGGCAACGTGAGCTACGCCGGCGCCGTTAAGACGTGGCTGCGCGATGATCTGGAGCTCATCAATAACCCCGAGGAAGTTACCGACCTGTGCTACGCCGCCAATCCGGCGAGCCGTGTCTACTTTGTACCGGCGTTTACCGGTTTGGGCGCGCCGCACTGGGCGAGTGACGCCGAGGGCTGCGTCTTTGGCATGACGCGCACCACGGGTCGCGCGGAGTTCGTGAAGGCCGCCGACGAGTCGATTGCCTATCAGATCTTTGACGTGATCGATGCGATGGTCGAGGACTCGGGCGCGGCATTGGCCGAGCTTCGTGTTGACGGCGGTCCCACGCGCGACGCGTACCTGATGCAGTTTGAGAGCGACTTGGTTGGTTCGCCCATTCGCATCGCGAGCAACGACGAGATGAGCGGTCTGGGTGCGGCCTGGGCCTGCGGCATTGCGCTGGGCATGTACACGCGCGATGTCGTCGACGTCTACGGTGCCCGCGGCATCGTGGAGCCTGTCATGACCGCCGACGAACGCACCAAAAAGATCGCCGGCTGGCGCCACGCTGTCAAATCAACAATTGCATACACTGCCTAGCATGATTTTTCCGGGACGGGGATTAAAAACTCATTGGTCCTCGTCCCAGGTAGCTTATTTGGGACGGGGCTTTTTTGACTGGTATGATTGGTGCGACCATTCGAACCAGCTAAAAGAGCCCCGTCCCAAATTGACTACCGAGAGGATCTGCTATGGAGCGCATCGCGAGTTTTTCCGTTGACCATCTGCTGCTTGAGCCCGGCGTGTATGTGAGCCGCATTGACCGCGATTCGGCGACCGGTGCCGCCGTCACCACCTTTGATCTGCGCCTGACCACGCCCAACAAGGAGCCGGTCATGAACACGGCCGAGTGCCACACCATCGAGCACCTGGGCGCGACGTTCCTCCGCAATCATGCCGAGTGGTCGAGCCGCATTGTCTACTTTGGCCCCATGGGCTGCCGCACGGGCTTTTACCTCGTCGTTTTTGGTGAGCTGACGAGCGAGGAGATTCTGCCGCTCGTGCGCGAGCTGTTCGAGTTTGTCGCCGACTTTGAGGGTGATGTCCCCGGAGCCGCTCCCGAGGAGTGCGGTAACTACCTGGACCAGAACCTCCCCATGGCAAACTGGCTCGCGCGCCGCTATCTCGACCGCGACCTGGCCGATATCGACGAGAAGCACCTGCACTATCAGCAGGCGTAAGGCTGCTGGCAGGAATAGCGTTTGCGCCAGAAGCGCTCCCGCTCTTTGTGGGGCGCTTTTTCATGCTGGGCGCTCAAAACGGAACGAGATAGTTCTAGAATGTTCATACTGTCACATAAACGAACAGGAGCGAGCATGCATATCTACTCTGTATCAGATCCCGAGTTCAAATCTTATGGCCGCGTGTGGAACGACGTTCCGTCCAACCTGACCGCTCCGCTCGTCGGGGCGCTTTCCGCTACGCCCATCCCCGAGGGCAGCAAGTACGTAGCAAGCGCGCCGGAGCTCGAGGGCGTCAAGGATGCCGATAAACTGGGCTTTCTCATGTTTGGCGGCCGTCCCTTCCAGCTCGGCTGGTGCAACGGCCACAACACGCGTCTCAACTGCCTGGAGTACCACCGCGCGAGCGAGTTCAACCTGGGTGCACGCGACTTTATCCTGCTCGTGGCACATCGCTGGGAGATCGAGGACGGCAAGCTCGATACCGCGTGCGTCAAGGCGTTCCGCGTGCCGGCGGGCAAGGTCGTCGAGGTTTTCAACACCACGCTCCACTACACGCCGTGCATGGTCGACGACGGTGGCTTCCAGGTGATGGTGGCGCTGCCCGCTGGCACCAATGGTCCGCGCCCCGAGGCCGCGGCCGACATGCCCGCGGCCGGTGACAGCTACTGCTACTGGAAGGCAGACAAGTGGGTTCTCTGCCACGCCGACAGCCCCAAGGCTGCCGAGGGCGGCTACGTAGGCCTCATCGGCAAGAACCTCGACATCGCCGTGGACTAGAATCTTCTGTCTCGATCTGTAACATCTGGCGGGCTAAATCGTCTCTACCTGTTACAGATTTAGACAAACTGTAGGGGACAGACCGAACAATCTCAATCTGTAACACCAAGCCCGGTTTTTGCTGCCTACCTGTTACAGATCGAGACAAACCGGGCCCAATCCACCACAAAGGCGCCTGTCCCCATTGTGGTGGCTGCCTAGAGTTGGCTGCGCAGGTAGTCAGCCATATATGGTACGGCGAAACGCACGTAACCGCGGCGCGCCTGTTCGATTACGCCGGCGTCGATGAGGCGCCGGCGATACTTTTGCGCATAGTCGGGTGTGACCGACATGCGCTTCGCTACATCGGAAATGCGCGACACGGCGGCTTCGTCATCGGTCATTGCAGCGAGAAACGCAACATCTTGGTCCGATAGCGCGGCGAGCGTCGTTTCGCACACATCGTTTTCGAAATCGGCCTTTGACGCTTCGATTGCTCCGTCGACTTGCTCTGGCGTTACGTGTTCTCCTGCCTGGCAACGATTGGCGATGTTGTAGCCGATGAGCTGCAGCATGTAGGGCGAGCCCTGAGTTGCGCGAGCAGCGTCCAGCCGAAGATTGCCTGGAATATCAAGGTCGAGCTCTTCGAAAGCTCGCTGATAGTAGGCATCCACATCTCCAACTGAAAGCGGTTCGAGCGTGACCTTGCGTGCGCGGTTGAGAAATGTCAGCACGCGGTCGTTGAGTGTCGCGCAGACTGCTCCCGGGAGGCCCGCCATGACGAGCGCGACGTTGAGCCGTTCGCCGACCAGCTCTTGATAGGCGGTAACGAGCTGTCTGATCTCGGGCGAGTTTGCCTGGAGCTCGTCGATGAGGATGAGGATGCCATGCCCTTGCTCGGTTAACTTGCGTGCCAGCTGCGTGAGTTTGAACTGAAAACTCTTAGTTTCCTGCACATCGCGCGTGAACTCAAGGCCGGCTGAGAAGCCGAAGACGCTCAGGCTGCCGCCCGCAAGTTTGGGGAGACGATGCTTGTTGGCGTAGGGCTCGCCCGCTTCCTGGATCTTCTCAACAATACGCTCGAGCATATCCTCGGAGGCTACGGTGGGCGTGGCGACAACAAAGCCGAGCTTGCGTGCGCGATCGGCAAGTTCCCACAGCAGAACCGTTTTGCCGCTGCCTAGCTGGCCGAGCATGAGCATGGCTCGGTCTCGATTGCCCGGCTCCTGCTCAAGGCCGGAGATGAATGTCGAAATCACGCTCCCGCGCCCCACCAGATAGGACGGGCGATTTCCAAATGAAGGGGAGAAGATGGTTTCAGTCATGAGTCTCCTTTCCTTTTTTTCCTATTTTTTCCTTTTTTCCCTATTCAGTCAAATGAGTTGCTGGACGAAGGCGGCTACGTAGGCCTCATCGGTAAAAACCTCGACATCGCCGTGGACTAGAATCTTCCGTCTCAATCTGTAACATCTAGCGGGCTAAATCGTCTCTACCTGTTACAGATCGAGACAAACCGCCCCAAACCACCACAAAGGTGCCTGTCTCCTTTGTGGTGGTTTGGGCAGGCGGGTATCAAAAAGTGTCAGATTGGGGTGGCTGTCGAGCGCCCGCGTGCGAAAAGAAGTGTCGACCTGAGCCGCTGTCGTTGGGCGAGGCCCTATTTGCGGGGATACTAAAACCACGACAAGCAGCGTATGAAAGGATCGATGCATGGCTTTCCGTAATGACTTCCTGTGGGGCGGCGCGACGGCTGCTAACCAGTGCGAGGGCGCCTACAACGTGGACGGCCGCGGCTTGGCCAACGTGGACGTGGCTCCGCACGGCCCCGAGCGCTATGCGGTGGTCTCCGGCCAGCGCAAGATGCTCGACTTCGAGGACGGCTATTACTATCCCGCGCAGACCGGCATCGATTTCTATCACCACTACAAGGAGGACATCGCCCTCTTTGCCGAGATGGGCTTTAAGACCTTCCGCATGAGCCTGGCGTGGACCCGCATCTTCCCCAACGGCGACGAGACCGAGCCCAACGAGGCTGGCCTGGCCTTCTACGAGGACGTATTCCGCGAGTGTCAGGCGCACGGCATCGAGCCGCTCGTGACCATCACGCACTTCGACTGCCCGATTCACCTCATCAAGGAGTACGGCGGCTGGCGCAACCGCAAACTCATCGACTTCTACAAGAATCTCGCGACCACGATCTTCACCCGCTACAAGGGTCTGGTGAAGTACTGGCTCACCTTCAACGAGATCAA
>CABUZE010000002.1 GCA_902495955.1 uncultured Collinsella sp.
AAACATGGGGTGCTGGGCACGCTGAATGATGTGCTCCTGGACCGTGGGCACCGTGGCGAAATTCATATCGGCCACCCACATGGGAATGCGGTCGAAGCCCTCGTCGGGTGCGTTCGGAGCCATACCGGGGATCTCGCCCCAGGAGTCAACGGCGATGGAGTCCATGCCGTGGCGGTCGATAAGCGAGCTAAAGTCGTATTTCATACTGAACTCCCGTGCGAAGTGGATTGTTTTGGTAGGCGTTATTGTCCACCAGCACGGGCGATTTTGGCATGGGGTTTGGCGCTTAATTTGACGGGTGCGGACGAACGGCTGGTTAGTCTTGCGCGTCGTTGACGGCGACTACGGTTAGCTGGGTTTTATCGACCGTAAAAGATATGTCGAGCCCGGCAAAGGCCAGGTGATAGACGCGGTTTGGCTCGTACTTGCTGCCTGCGCGGCGCGGGTCTTGGCGAAGGACCTCGACCAGACCGGGAAGCTTTGCGGGCGGGACCATGTCTTGAAGAGCTTGCGGGAACTCAACATCGAGCTCTTGCCACGGAGCATCCTCAATCCAGCCGCCGGTCGCATCCGGGTGGCAGTCCGCAAACGGGACGTAGGGCTTGATATCGTAGATGGGCGTGCCGTCACGCAGGTCGGCCCCCAGCACATGAATGATGGGGCCATCGTCGGTGAGCTCGACACGATCGAGCTTGACGCAGGTAAGCCCAATGGGATTCGGGCGAAACGGACTGCGCGTGGCAAACACGCCCACGCGCTCGGCTCCACCCAGACGAGGCGGGCGCACGGTTTTCGACCATTTTGCGTTGGTGCCGGACCTGTCCTGCGACTTGGCATCGGCAGCTATGTCGTTTGCCGTGCCGCCGGGCGTTCCGTTTTCGAAGCGCCACAGCAGCCATAGGTGAGAGAAGGGGTCCAGGCCCTCAACTGCTGCATTGGAGGCAAATTCCGGCTCAAAAACGATGTGCCCCTGCAGATGGGGCGCCAAAAAGCTGTTGCGCGGAATGCCGAACTTCTGCGGCAGGTCGGTATGTATGTGTGCGATAGGTTCCATGCCGGTCATTGTACGGCATGGAGGCGTGGGGCGTTGCGCGCAATTCTTCGCCGCGGTCTCCCGTCGTGCAACCAACGGTTGCTTGGAAGGGCGCCTGCCGCCGCGTATGCTTAAGCCATCAACCAGCAGAAAGGAGCCGTTATGGCCTTTGCAGAAAAGCTCATTGCCATCCGTCGCGCCCATCACCTTACCCAAGAGCAGCTCGCCGCCAAGCTCTTCGTCACACGCCAAGCCGTCAGCCGTTGGGAGCGCGACGAGGTCACGCCGGGCATCGACATGATGAAGCTCATCGCCGCCGTAACCGGCGAGCCTCTGTCTCATCTGCTCGAGATGCCCGAGCACTATTGCCAGAGCTGCGGCATGATACTCACGCCCGATGACTGCGGCACCGATGCCACGGGCGCCACGACCGACCATTACTGCAAGTGGTGCTACGACCACGGTAAGTACACCTACGACACCACGATGGAGGCGATGATCGAGGATTGTGCCCCGCGGTTGGCGCAAAACACCGGCATGTCGCTCGACGAAGCCGTCTCGCTCATGGGCGCCGTCCTGCCGCAACTGGAGCGCTGGCGCACCGTGCAGGAAAACGAGGAGCGCTACGGCGCCGAAGCGCGGGCGCGCTATGGCGATGAGGCTATCGATGCAGCAAACGAAGCGCTGCTGGACATGGACCCCGAGACATGGAACGACATGAAGGAACTTGAACGCGCTATTCTGGGCCAGCTCTCGATTGCCATGAGCGACGGCGATGCGGACGGAAGCGAGGCGCGCAAGCTTGTCGCGATGCATCGTCGCTGGATTGCTCTCAACTGGGGATGCGAGCCCCAGAACGAAGCGTATCTGGGCCTCGCCCACGGCTATCTTGCCGACCAGCGCTTTGTTGACTACTACGACAAGCCCTGCGGCACCGGAGCCACGGCGTTTCTGGTACAGGCCATCGAGTCGTCGTTGACGCGCGCATAGACCGCGGCGGCTTTGGGTATTTCAATCAAAACTTCAACCGATTGGAGACCCATGGCTACTGATCACGAGCTCGCGCTATTCGTTATGACCGGCTGCCCGTATTGCTTAAAGGTCAAGCGTTTCCTTGCCGATAACGGCGCGACCATCCCCGAGCGCAATATCTCGACCGATTCCGATGCCGAACAGACACTCATCGCCGTCGGCGGAAAGCGCCAGGTTCCCTGCTTGTTCATCGACGGCAAGCCGCTCTACGAATCGAGCGACATCATCGCATGGGTACAAAAGAACCTGCTCTAACACTCGCGTTGCGACCGGCTCGCCCCAACCTATACGACCCAAACATGTACACCAGCATCCAAAGTCGACATTTTTCGACATCTTTGGATGCTGGCGTACAGTTTTTGCGGGTAGTCATGGACGCTCTTAACCGGCTAATTGTTTGAGGCGACCTTTGGATTATGGCTGTTTGACGCCTCTGGAAAGGATTTCCGAGAGGGCTGTGGTCAAAAAAGGGCAAATATGAGTACTGCTACCTGTTTAGTAGCAGCGATTTTGATCACTTCAGGAACTATTCAACGTTCCATACGTCCGTAGACGACGCTATTTCTCCTCATATGTTTAATAAAAGTAGCTCCTAATGGGAACAAATCTCATCAGGAGCTACTATTTATAGCAAAATAAATGTAACTATAATGGCAACAGTACTCATATTTGCCCTTTTTTGACCACGACCCTCCAGAATAGCCGCTGAGGACGACACTAAATGACATAATCCGGCACTTGGACGTTCTTATATGACTAGCCATTGAAGGACACCTAACGACTACTCCCATTCGCGACACACTGTGTCGCGAATTAAGCTGGTCCCATTATCGAAGACCAGTGAGAGCTCCTGCCCAGAATCTCGATAGCTTAATAAAGCGCTCCCCTCCGGAAGTTCAATGAGCATCCAAATTCCAGGCTGAAAAGCAAAGGAGTATCGAAGCCGTCAATGCTCATTTCCTATCGAACACGCGGGTCAAAACAAGCTAATTAGCCTGATAAACTGTTTGTATTTTTGTCTACAAAACTGTATACAAAAAGAGTATCCGTTGGCCTGTGCTCGACATTATGCCGATCGATAGGAGGCGCTATGGACGCAAAGCAACTCGAAAAGATGATGGGATTTGCCCCTGGAGAGTTGGAGAAAACCGCGGAAGCCTACGAAAAAGATGAGTGGCCGAAGGGTCGCACCATCAAGCTGGGAAGGCCGCCGATTTCTGACGAGCCAAGCGTTGTTTTATCCGCACGCGTGGGTGAATCGGTCCTTGAAGCCTTTGACGCAAAAGCAAAGCGCCATGGGCAAACACGCACGGAGCGACTCAGGGAGCTCATCACGCTTGATGCAATGATTGCCTAGTTACCCACCACACCCAAACATGTACACCAGCATCCAAAGTCGACATTTTTCGACATCTTTGGATGCTGACGTACAGCTTTTGCAACATAGTCATTGGGGACGTTCTTAAATGACTAGTCGTTAAAGAACGTCCCCAATGACTAGCTAGCCGTGGAAGCGGGCTATGGGCGCAAGTGGCTGCTCGCGAAAGACGCGCTTGACGGCGGCGCGGTATTCGTCGACCTTTTTGGTCTTACGTACGAGCTTGTGAACGGTAGTGGGGTCGGCGAAAGCGCACTTGGCGTAGAACCACCACTCCTTCATACGAAAGACCGCGTTACCGCCAATCTCTTCTGCATAGGCCGCGAACAGCGTGTCGTGGAAACGCTGCAGTTCGGCTGCCGTGGCAGCAGGACCGCCGTTGACCATGCGAGCCAGAGCGGGGTTCGCGAGCAGGCCACGCCCCAACATCACATGGCGCGTGCCGGGATAGGCCTCCACCAGCGCGCCCATATCCTCAAGATCAAAAATATCGCCGTTGTAGGCGACCGGGAACGGCGCACGTTCCAGCGTCTCGCCGTAAAACTCTTTGCGCGGCGAGCCCGCATAACGGTCCTTCTGCACGCGCGGATGCACGATCAGCTCTGCCAGCGGCATGTGGCAATACAGATCGAGCACGCGCTCGTATTCGTCGTCGCTCTCCAACCCCAGCCTGGTCTTGACCGATACCGGCAGCGGAGAGCGCTCACACACGTCACTCAAGAACACCTCAAGCTCGTCCAAGTTGCGCAAAAAGCCCGATCCTTTGCCCTTGGCAACAACCGTCCCCGAGGGGCAACCCAAGTTGAGATTGACCTCGCGATAGCCCATGTCGGCAAGCACTTGCGCCGCCCACACAAACTCGTCCGCGTTCTTGGACATCAGCTGAGGCACTACGTTGAGCCCCTGGTTATTGGCAGGATCGATCTCCTTAAACGCCTTGCCGCCAAAGCGGTTTCCCACCCGCGGCGGCGGCAAAAACGGCGTGTAATAACAATCGAGCGCGCCAAAGCACTCCGCATGCACGCGACGGAACACATGCCCGGTAATCCCCTCCATGGGGGCCAACGATAGAATCATCAACATCTACTCTCAGATCAACGCACGTGACAAAGGAATCGCCCCTTTGTCACATGCATTATGCCTTGTCCTTGAGGCGGCCCACAAGGCGGAGGCGGTTACTTGACGCCAACCAGCCAACCAGTCGTCGCTGTGCAACGAAGGTGAATGGCGCCCACGATCAAGCGAGCACCAACAGCACGCTGTTGACCGCTATGTCTGAACAACAGACACCCTCCACTCATCTATACTCAAGAGCGTGTGCGCATCGCCCAAAAACGATGAGAGTCGAGGCCCCCATGCAGCAGCTCACCGAACAAGAAAAGAAACGCATCCAGCGGTACTGCACATACCCCAAAATCGCAGCGACCGCACTCGTCATGTCGTTCGTAGCATGCCTGTTGATGTTGCCGCTCCAAATGATCAACGATATCGCGTTCCACCAAAAGGAATTCCAACCCGCGGGCATATATACCGCTATCGCACTCACCGTAATCGAACTCGCCATCTTTTGCTATTGCGCTCTTGCGCCGCGCTTTGGAATGCAGGGCAAACAGTGGGAGGGACTGCAGAGCAGGCTCGCGGTAGCCCAGACCAACAAAGACCGCTCCGCGGAGGTCGCCGGTGTGCTTGCCACGCAAGCTGCCGGCCGCCTGCTCAAGAACAGCGATAACGATCTCGCACGCAACCTGGGCGGTGCCGCCGAGGTCGCCAGCACCGTGGGGGCAGTCGCCACGGCGGCAGACGTGCTGGCCGAGACCTCGAGCAATGCCGAGGCCATGGCGGCTGCATACGGCGTTGCGATTCCGAGCGCCAAGAAACAGATTATCGCGCTCATCGCAGTGCCCGCCATTGTGCTGCTTGGTGTCTACATCCCGCAGTTTGTCCAGGGAAATAACGAGCTTCAGGCAAGAAAGGCTGCAGCCGCCGAGCAGCTCGCCATCGCGCAAGATGCCTTGGAGCCCGCGTGCGAACGCGTCGCGGCAGACGACCCATACGAGTCGTATCACGACTACGGCTACCGCATTATCGGCTATCTACGCGACAATGACCTCGGCGCTCAAGCGGCCTATGTCTACCTTTCTTTTGATGCAGACGGCATGCTCGCGGACGTCGATTACACCAGTCAGATCGACCCCGAGGCAAGCCTCGCAGACAACCTCGCCCGCGCCGAGCAGGATATCGCGACGCTCTGCGCCCCGCTCAACGGGTTGGATATATCCGTTGCCACACCGGGCCTCCTCACGCCATGCAGCCTGTCGGATGAATTTAAACAGGCATTTTTAGCCGGCTCCCTATATGAAAAAATCAGCATCAAGACGGAGGGCGAATCTATCAAGTCGTACTACACCTTTGACACCGAGCCCAAGGAAGAGTTCGACGAATACACCCATCCGGAAATTAGGCTCATGCTCTCTGCAAAGGAGGACTAGCAGCTTACGCTCTAATTGACGCTCGCAAACGCCGTCTATATCTCGAGGTCTAATACTTTTCCGAGAAGTGAACGGCTGTATTTGGACCCCCGAAGCATCGACATTTTCTGACACCAAAACCGCAGGATTTGGCTGGCAAAACCGCAGGAAATTGCATCTCAAAAGTGTCGATGCTTCGGGGGTCCATTTTGACTCGTTCACTTCTCGGAAAAGTATTAGACCCCGATTTCGCAAGGGTCTCAACGTGACAAAGGGACCGCCCCTTGTCACATTATTCGGAGCGCAGGGCCTCCACGGGATCCTTCCTGGACGCGCTGCGGGCGGGCAGCAGGCCGGCAACGACCGTCAGTAACACCGAAATTGCAATGAGCACCAGCGCATCCTGCACGGGCAGGCTCATCAAATTGGGCACCTGTTTGGCAGCAAGCGCCCAGGCATTAACCGGAAAGCTCACGGCCATCACAACGACAATGGCAAAGACGCCGGCGATGAGGCCCTCGATAAAGGTCTCGGCATTGAATACGTTGGCCACGTTGCGCTTCGACGCGCCGATCGCACGCAGGATGCCAATCTCCTTTTTGCGTTCCAGCACGCTGATGTAGGTGATGATGCCGATCATGATGGAGCTCACCACCAGGCTGATACTCACGAATGCGATGAGCACCAAGCTGATGGTGTTCACGATGTCGGTCACCGAGCCCATGATGATACCCATGTAGTCGGTGTACGAGATCGCCTGCTCATCGTGGCCGACGGCTTTGACCTGCTTGTTGTACGCGTCGATGTGATCGAGCACGCGCTCCTTGGCCTCAAAGTCGCGCGGGAAAATCTTGACTGAGATGGGGTCGGCCTCGTCCGCATAGCCCAACGTGGCCAGATTGTTGTCGTAGGTGAGCTTCGAAGCCTTGGCATAGCTCATCATGAGCGAGCTCAGGTCCTCGGCGTCCATGTTGAAGTGAATGGCATGAGCAAAGGCACTCGCATCCACGCGCATGGCGCTCGCCAGGCTAGCAAAACTCGATGACATCCGCGTCGCCATCTGGCCCATGAGCCCTGCCGCGCCTGCCTTGAGCTGAGCTGACACCGTTGCCGCAATCTGATCGCTGATCGACTTCATCACCTGATCCATAGCCTGCTGCAGATACGGAGCCAGCTGCTTTTGCACATAGTCGGTCATCGCCTGCTGCAGGCGCTCGGCCAGGGCATCGCCGCCGAGCGCTTTGAGCTGGGCCAGGATTTGCTGGGCTGCCGTATCACTCTCAAGATACGCCGAGAACGCGGCGGCAAGCTTTGACGCGTCTTTAAGATCTTCGGGTGACAGCGCCTTAAACTGATCAGACTGCAAAAAGCCCTCAAACAGCTGGTTGGCAAGCGTTCCCACCTGCTGCATTTGCTCGGGCGTGAGTTCCAGACCGTCAAAGACGCCCGAGAAATCTGGGGTTGGCGCTTTGGCCATGATGTCGCTGAAGTCGATGTCCCTACCAACGCCCGAAAGGTCAATATCCAGCCCGGACAAATCAAGACCCGACAGGTCCATACCGCCGGCAACACCCGAGAGCGCAGACGCATCGAACGAGAACGCGCTCTTCAGCGCCGCCTCGTCCACACTGAACATGCTGTCCAGATCCACGCCTTGCTTGGCCTCGCCCTGCAGTTCGTCGAAGGTTTTGCCCGTAAAGACATCCGTCTCGGGGTGGGCGAGTTGCTCCTGCACAATCTGCGAATCGGCGGCGCGCTCCATAAGCTGGCGAGTCAGCGCATGCGTATAGGCAATGCCCGGAGACAACGCGCTCGCATTGGCCGTCTCGTTAGGTCGCACCACGCCCACAATGTGCACGTCGATGCCATCGGCAACTTTGGCGGCCATAAAGTCGGCGTCGCCAGACATGTCAGTCCACATGCCGGTCTCTTCGTTTTTGCGATACGCATCGGCCGGCGACAGCACCTTAAACGTCGTGGACAGCGCATCGTCGTAGGTAAAGTCGGTGCCGGTCTCGGGCGTTTCGACCCCACCGTCAGCCGTCATAGCGCTGTTTACCAGATCGTTGAGCTCATCGATATCCAGCGCACCGATGCTGTAGAGCGTATAGTCACCCACCGTGCCGCGGCTCGAAAGCACCATTACGGCTTCGTTAGCAGACGTAGGCCAATGACCGGCGACGACATCGTACTGGCTGTCGAGCAGGCTCTGGTCGTCAATCATCTCGTTAAAGACCGAGGTTCCCATGGATTCCATGCTCACCGTTGCCGCCGAGCTCGCGCCTCCGCTCATGGCTTCGGTCATGGCGTTGGGAACAAGCCGAACGGGTTTCTCGTCACCCTTACCCGCACGATAGACAACCGGCGATACACCGTAGCCGTACTGGATGGCATTGACCTCTTTATCGATGCCGTCGCCACCGGCATCGAGCCATGCCTTAAAGCTCGTCATGTCGTTGGACTTAACGCTTGCAAACATGTCCTTTACGGCCGTAACCACGGGGATCTTATCGGTTCCCTTAGCTTTGCCACCAGTACCGTCGGATAAATCCTCGCCGTTGGACGCCTCATCATCCGTGGCCCCCTGTCCGCCCATCATGGATGACAGGTCGTAGTCCTGCTTGGAAATGGTGAGCGGGTAGCTCGAGAGCGTATCCTCCTCGACCTTTTTGATGTAGCCGTTTACGCCATTGGACAGCGCCAGAATCGCCGCGATACCGATAATGCCAATCGAGCCCGCAAAGGCAGTCATGGCCGTACGGCCTTTTTTGGTCATAAGGTTTCGGGCAGAAAGCCCCAGCGCCGCCACAAAGCTCATCGAGGTTTTGCGCGTAGGCTTGGCCTCGCGGCGCGTGGCGTCGGCGACATCGAAAGGATCGGAATCGTCGGTGATCTTGCCGTCCGCCAGGTTAACGATGCGCGTTGCGTACTGGTACGCCAGCGCGGGATTGTGCGTGACCATGATGACCAGGCGGTCACGCGCCACGTCCTTGAGCAAATCCATGACCTGTACGGATGTCGTTGAATCCAAAGCGCCGGTCGGCTCGTCGGCCAGCACAATCTCGGGATCGTTAATCAGGGCGCGGGCGATGGCCACACGCTGCATCTGCCCGCCCGAAAGCTGGCTCGGGCGCTTGTTAACGTGCTCGCCCAGGCCGACTTTCTCCAACGCCTCGCGCGCACGCTCGCGGCTCTCGGTATGGCCCACGCCCGTGAGTGTAAGCGCCAACTCCACGTTTTCCAAAATGGTCTGATGCGGGATGAGGTTATAGCTTTGGAACACAAAGCCGATGCGGTTGTTGCGGTAGGCATCCCAATCGCGATCGTGAAAGTCCTTGGTCGATATGCCGTCGATCAGCAAGTCACCGTAAGCGAAATGTTCGAGCCCTCCGATAACGTTGAGCATCGTTGTTTTGCCCGAGCCCGAGGGACCCAGAATGGCCACGAACTCGTTATCGCGAAAAGACAGGCTCACGCTGTCGAGCGCCACCTGCGTAAACGACTGCGTGACGTACCTTTTGCAAATTCCTTTGAGCTCCAGCATGGACGGCAACCTCTCCTGCGCAGGCACCCTGCCCGCTCTCCCCCGCCGTTCGTATTCGACGCGTTTGTCCTACTCTATCCCCATTTTTTGCCGGAGCCAGTGAGGAATGTAACGAACCGCGCCAAAAAACGAACGGGATGGCGCCCAAAAGAAGAGGTCCCGAGCGGGACCTCTATATGGTGGAGCTTATCTTGAAAAGCAGCGGACTACTTCGCACAACGGCACACGATCCTCGCTATGCTTTACGCGTTTTTACTGCTCGCTATTCGCAATCGCCTGGTCGATAAGCTTGTCGAGTGCTGCACGCTGCTCGGCGGAGCTGATGGCGCCCACGATGGGCTCCCCTACGATGTTGCCATTCTGATCGATGACATACGTTGTCGGGAACGAGAACAAATTTGACGTAAACTTACCGGCCTCGCTATCCGACTTGAACCAGATGTTCTTATATGTCACGCCCTTCTTGCTCAGCACGTCCTTGGCATCCGCAATCTCGCCCTTGTTGCCATCGAGCGTAAAGGAATTGACGCCCACGACCTGGCCGCCCTTCTTGGCAAGCTCCTTATTCAGGTCCTCAAGGTCGCCCAACTCACCCACGCACGGCTTGCAAGTGGTGAACCAGAAGTTCATGACGGTGACCTTGTTCTTAGAGAACAGCTCGTCGCTGCTCACGTCGTTGCCATCCAGGTCTTTGCCCGTAAAGCTGGGGAACTTCGTCGCCTCGCTCGAAGCATTGGCACCAGCCGTCATGCCAGCGGTCGAGGCGTCGACGCTCTCGCCTGCGCTCGGCGTGCTTCCACAGCCGGGGAACTCCTTCTCCAAGCTCTCGAGCTCGTCCTCGATCTCCTTGATCTGCTGTGCACCGGCCTTGAGCGTCTTAAGCTCATCCGCCGTGAACTCATCCTTGGCGCCGTCGATGGTCTTGAGCAGAAAATCGCCGTAATTGCTGCCGTCCTCAATCATTGCCGAGTCTTTATTTGCCGCATTGAATACCTTTTCCCACAGCGCGTTATCACTCGAAAAGATCTCGTTCTCCTTCTGCATGAGCTTCGCATACAGCTCGGCGGCCTCGTCGGCATTGGCCGGCTTCTGCGCAGTGAGTTCTGCGATCTTAGGATCGGAGCCCGCAGATTCGCTCGCATTGCCACCGGGCGCCGAACATGCCACAAGGCACAAGGCCAATACCGGCACCATAAACAGGGCCGCAATCTTAGAAAGCTTCATAGTCATTCCTCCGTTTTGTCGAAGCTTGTTTACTTTTTATCGGCGGTCAAAGGAAGCTTTTCCGCCGACACATCCAGGCCATAGCGATAGCTGATGGCATCGACAGGACAGGCCCCGATGCACTTTCCGCACCGGATACATTCGGCATGATTGGGCGCGCGGACCACATCAACGTCCATCTGACAAACCTTTGAGCACTTGCCGCACGAGACACATTTGCATGCGTCAACCCGAATCCCCAGTAGGGATACCTTATTCATGAGCGCATAGAATGCGCCGAGTGGACAAATCCATTTGCAGAAGGGGCGGTAGAACAAAACGCTCAGCACTACCACGGCAATGAGAACGGCAAGTTTCCAAGTAAAGAGTTGTCCCAACGCAGATCGAATGCCGGCGTTGGCAATGGCCAGCGGAATGGCGCCCTCGAGCACACCCTGCGGACAGACGTATTTGCAAAAGAACGGATCGCCCATGCCCACGTCGTTAACCACCAAGACGGGCAGCAGCACCACGGCAAACAGCAGCACGACGTACTTGATGTATGTGAGCGGCTTGAGCTTTTTCGTGGAGAACTTTTTGCCGGGAATCTTATGAAGCAGCTCCTGCAGCCAGCCAAACGGGCACAGAAAGCCGCATACAAAACGTCCCAGCAGCACGCCGAGCAAAATGAGCGTGCCGGTAACATAGTAAGAAAAGTTGAACTTGGATGAACCTACCACCGACTGGAACGACCCGATGGGGCACGCACCCGATGCCGCGGGGCACGAATAGCAATTAAGTCCAGGTACGCAGACTGTTTTTCCCGTGCCTTGATAGATGCTTCCTTTGGCAAAGTTTGGCAGGTGAATATTGGTGACCAGCGTCGCCGCCGCCTGAATGAATCCGCGAAATCGGGCCAAAACATGCGACGCAGTGTTTTCTCTTTTATCCAATTCCGATACACTCCAAGCACAGCCTAATCGCTTTGGCCAGCACGGCATCCGCCTCGCCACGCATAACACCAAAGCACACCATGGCAATTCCGACGATCAACAAAGCGACCTGTACCATGGGTTTTACCGCTTTGAACAACTCGACCACTCCTTTCGTTACGCGACCATTGGACCATATCGACTATAAAATCCGTGTTAAGCGCGATTTGGAATGTGCAAGGAGACTGTTATGCGTATTTTGATCGTCGAAGACGAGCGAGCACTGTGCGATGCAATCGCGCGCAGCTTGCGAAACTTGGCGTACAGCGTCGACTGCTGCCACGACGGACAGGAGGCGCTCGACCTGCTGAGCGTCGAAGTCTTTGACCTCGTGGTACTCGACCTCAACCTTCCCCGTATCGATGGCATGACCGTGCTCAGGGAACTTAGGAAAACCGATTGCGAGACTAAGGTACTGATTCTGTCCGCGCGTGGCGAAGTATCCGATAAAGTCGCCGGACTCGATGCCGGCGCCAACGATTACCTTACCAAGCCGTTTCATCTGGACGAACTTGCGGCAAGGATCCGCAGCCTTACCCTCAGGCGCTTCGCACAAAGCGACATAGTATTAGCCTGCGGAAAGCTCAGCTTTGACACCAAGGCGCGCATCGCTTCCGTGGACAGTGAGGCTCTATCTCTTACACGCAAGGAAACGGGAATCTTGGAATACCTGATGCTTAATCAGGGGCGACCGGTAAGCCAAGAGGAGCTTATCGAGCACGTTTGGGATAGCAGCGTGAACAGCTTTAGCAACGCAACCCGCGTTCACATCTCGTCACTCCGCAAAAAGCTACGCAGCGCTTTGGGATACGACCCGATTCGCAATCGGATTGGAGAGGGCTACGTTATGGAGGATAGCGAATGAAAAGGCTTTCGCTGCAATGGCGCATAACGATTATGACGGCACTGCTGACGTGTGCGGCATGCGTGCTGACGAACTGTCTGGTCGGCTATACGGGCATGCGCTACATGGATGCTATCGGCAGCGACATCTCGGCCTTTAACGCAACCGGTGAAGATTCGCTCCAGGCGTTCGACCCAACGAAAGCGGCCCTCGATGACAAGGTCACGATCGTCGTAAACGACGCACAGGAGTCTTTTGGCACGACAGCCTGGTACATCACGGCTGGAGTCACACTCCTTGGCGGCGCGCTGGCATACTTTGTGAGCGGCCGTGCACTCAAACCGCTACGGGCTTTTGCGGCCCAGGTCGAGCGTGTGCAGCCTGACAACCTAAGCGAAATCAGGCTCAGTGAAGATGTGCCCATCGAGCTACAACGATGCAGCGCCTCTTTCAACGACATGATCGCCCGTCTTGGCGAAGGGTTCTCTGCACAGCGTCAGTTTACCGGCAACGCCGCACACGAGCTGCGCACCCCGCTCGCCCTTATGCAAGCACAGATTGAACTATTCATCTCCGAGCACTCCGGTTTGCAACCCGAAACAGCCGAGCTACTCGGCCTGCTACAAGAACAAACCGAGCGCATGTCTCGAATGGCCAAGGTATTGCTCGAGATGAGTGAGCTCCGCAGCATTCCTTGCGAGGACGATGTGGAGCTTGGCCCCTTGTCCGAAGAGGTCCTCACCGACCTTGCGCCACTTGCCGAAAAAAGGGGCATAGCCCTCAATTGTGCTGGAGACGCTCTAGTAATCGGGAGCGACACGCTCCTCTATCGGCTGGTGTTTAACCTGGCCGAAAACGCTATCCGCTATAGCCGCACCGACTCGAGCGCTACCGTCTCCATCTGCGACAACGACAGCCACGTGTTCCTGCGAGTCGAGGACCAGGGTCCGGGAATACCCAAGCAGTACCGCGAGAGCATCTTCCAACCGTTCTTTCGCCTGGATAAATCCCGCAGCAGGGCATACGGCGGCGCAGGACTCGGGCTAGCGCTCGTTTGGGAGATTGCAGCGCTTCACAGTGGCGCTGTAGAGGTCGAAACAAGTTCCGAGAACGGGACCACCATGCTCGTAAGCCTTCCAAAACGATCCGCAGCGTTAGCCGAACAGTAAAACGAAAGAGGTCCCGAGCAACAGGAGTACAATTGCTGCATTGTTGCCACCTGATGGGAGATGGAAGATGGACTGCGATGGCTACCCACGCATTCCCATGCCGTTGATGTGCACCGCATTTGTGCCGGGGCAGATTGACGCTGCAGTTGCAGGCATTTCCGACCCCGATTCGCGCGCCATTGCCACGGCAGAAGCGCTGTACTTTCGCGGACAGGCCGCCCTCGCCGCCAAGACGGCGCGCCCCTATCTTGACGCCACCGATCCCGCACTGTGCTATTCCGCATGCTTTATCTGCGGATATGCCAGTCTGTCGCTCAACCGTATCGCCGACGCCCGTCGGTGCCTTGCGGGCATCCTCGATACGCCAGCCGACAAAGAATCGCCCGCCATCCACGCCACGCATATCCTGTTCGCCTCGGCCGCGAGCGTCCTGTTGCACTTGCCTTCCCCGTATTCTGCCGAAGAGTTTTATCCACTTGCGGCGCATCTGCCCGAAGGCCTGCACCCGTTCGCCAGCTACGTGATGGCGCACGCCTTGTATCTGCGCGGCGAATACGGCCGCAGCCTAGGCATGGCGGAAAACGCCCTGATTATGAAACAGGGAAGCTATCCCATCTCGGAACTATTCCTGCACCTGGCAGCTTCCATGGCATGCATGAGCCTCAAGGACATCGACGCCGCAAAAACGCACTTCGGAGTTGCTTGGAACATTGCGCGTCCCGACGGCCTTATCGAGCTCATCGGCGAGCACCACGGCCTTTTGCAGGGGCTTATCGAGGCGTGCTTAAAATCGCAATACCCCAACGATTTCGCTCGCATCATCGAGATCACGTACCGCTTCAGCTACGGCTGGCGGCGCATCCACAACCCCGATTCGGGCGAGGACGTGGCCGACGACCTAACGACCACGGAGTTCACCATGGCCATGCTCGCCTGCCGTGGGTGGACCAATGCCGAAATCGCTCGTCATATGGGTGTATCGCCGGGCACCGTTAAAAATCGACTGTCCAACGTGTATGCAAAGCTTGGCATCGGCACGCGCACTGAGCTGGTCGCGCATATGTTGCGTTAGCGGCCAGACTGCCTAGCGCAGCATGCGCTCCGGAGCCCCGGCGCTTCGCTCGCTCAAATTGGACATTTTGGCCCTCGGACGGCACTACCGTGACAGGATGCCTTCTCGCAAAATTGGATTATTTCCACCGATGCCTGCGGGATGGGAGCCAAAGATGCTTGATCGCCGTTCGTTACTTGTTGCCGGAGCGTCCTCGCTGGCGAGCATTATGTTGCCGCGCGTGCCGGGAAGCGCAAACGCCTTCATATTGCCGTTCGCGCCCACCGAAGCCTATGCCGACGAAAAAGACCCCTTCAGGGTGCTCGTTCTCTCGCGCACCATGTTTGGTGTGGTCGTGGTCGACGTCGCCAACAAGAATATGCCCATCAAGGGAGCCAGGGTCACGCTCGCGTCGCGTTATGCCACGGGCAAGCAGCTCTCCGCCACTACCGACGACGAGGGCACGGCCATCTTTGAGATCGCGCCGCTTTCGGAAGGCTACGTAGACGAGGCAACGCTTCTCGACGCGTACGACTTTAACGGCGGCATCTCCATTAGCATGGCGGGCTACCGCGATGTCGAGATTCCCCTCGCGCGCATCCAAGGCGGCACCGCCATAACCGCACCCACGCGTCCACTCTCCGATGGCGAGCCGTACTTTCGACAGCTCACGTTCGACGAATGGGACATCCAGTACGCCAACGCCACGTTTATGGCAATGCCAGCGGACGAAGCAGCAAACGAACAGCCCGATACGCACTCCTTTACCGTGCAGGCGCATCTGCCACAGGGTGGACAGGCAACGCTGCGCATCAACAAAGTGATGCCTGCTGCGGGCAGCTCAACCGAAACCGTCACGCAGATCGGCCAGATCAAGGCCAGCGCATCGGGCGCGGATAATCTGGCGACGTTCACGCTTGAAGACACGTTCCTCGATGCAGCTTCGGGCCTTCTGGAGGAAGGGTGCAAGCTGCGCTTTATGCTCGACTACCAGGGCAAAACCTACACGCTCTCATCCCCTATGGCCGTTGTCACCGCGCCGGCCGCAAAGGCGGAATCGGGCTCGACCACCATCATTCCCACCACCATGGACCAAGAGATCACTCCGTTTGATTTCCCAGCGGCGTTTCCCGGCATCGGTGGTAATAAGTTCACGTGTTGGATGCCCTCGTTCCCCATTTTGTTCGATTTCTCGTTTGCTGGATACGTGCTGTTTGGCGGAGGATGCAAACCAGCCAGCTATATGAACGATTCGGGCAATCCGGATCCGGAGTACTGGAAGAAGTCACCGCGTGAGTCGGGCGCCAAGCAGGCAAACCGCTACCTCGACGAGATGGAGGGGAAGTGGAATCAGTACAAAAGTATGAGTGCCGGTTCGGGCACCGATCCAAGAAACACCAAGCTCCTTCGCCACCATTGCACGCCGCTGTTCACGATGGATATCGCCACACAGCTGTACGGCTCGCTCGCCTACGATTGGGTGGGCAAAACCTGGGGCAACAACAACGACCCCGCATACGGCAATATTAAGGCCCTCTTCCAGGTAAGAACCGACCTCAATTGGACCGAGCAGTTTACCCTAGGACCGGTGCCGTTTTTCCTAAACGTCAACCCCTGGGTGTTGGCGAAGCTGGCGCTCGCCGTGGGTGCCCACACGCACGGCAGCGGCGCGGCGTTTTTTAAAAACATTTCGCTCGACTATTCCAACACGTCGGGCTCATTCACTATCCAGATCGGGCTCGCCGTCACCTTTGGCGCCGGCGTTGCAGGCGTCGCTTCGTCTGCCGTGCGTGGCGCCGCGTCCCTCACACTGTTCATTGGATACGAGAAGGCGGACGGCCACCAGCTTCCGCGGCTGCGCGTGGGTGCAGACGTCGATGTCGATGTGATACTCCAGTTCGTAATGTTCAAGTGGACCACCAAGGCTTGGTCGGGGTCGTGGCCCACACTCCTCGATTCGTGGAATATGTCGGTGAACAATGGCGACCAGTATGTGCTCCAGCGCTCTGAGCTCGCATTGGGTGGAGATACGCCTTATACGCTGGATGCCTGCTTCGGCTCGGCCGGCAACATTGAGGCGGGCGGCGTGCCGCAATTTATCGCATCGGCCACCATCGTCACCAACGCCGAACTGCTCGCACGCGCCGAGGTTAAGGCCACTGCCGTAAACGCCGCGCCTGTCGTGCGCGATTGGGATCAAGCGGTCACGCGCATTGAGCTCGAGGCAGACGCGGAGAGCGACGACACGGGACAGGTCGAACATTTCGTCCATGCACTGATAGAGAACGACGAAAACGCCGTGCCGATGTATGCGTACACCCATATCGAGCAGGCGAAGGACGCCGTTGCGGACCTCAACGCCAATTCTGCTGGTGTATCGGAGGACGAGCGTGGCGGCATCAAGCCCTCGATCGACAACGTGCTGTTTTCCGGCGTGCTCAGCGAAGCCCACATGAGGCTAACGATGATTGCCGGCGTGGAGTGCCTATTCCGTATCGCCTCGGTGCGCTACGGCGAGAATGGTCGTTCGCGCCTGGTGGTGCATACAAAGACGAACGGCACGTGGTCCGCTCCCACGCCCGTGGACTTCCCCCTTGGGTTTGGCGAGGGCGACGTGGAGCGCACCGGCATATTCGATTACGACTTCGACGTGGTGGAATATAAGGACGGAAGAGGAAACCAGGACGCCTACGTGCTGCTGGTCTCGGGCGAGCGCCCCGACGGCGACAACACTTTTTTCGATACGGCAAGCACAGCCGGCATACTGTCCGTTGTGCGCCTGCGCATAAGCAACGACGGAGTTCGCGTGATATCGCACACGTCGTGGCGCAGTATCTCGCGCGGCCGCCTTCAGGAGGATGGCTATCATTGCCTGCAGTGCCCGCGTATCACGGTAGGCAAGACACTGGTCGACGGACGTCTGTCGGGCGCTTACCTCCACCGCCGCGGGACCACCGCTGAAAAGGCGCTCGGCAGCGAGGCTGAGGTTGCGTTGGAGTGCTTTACCCTGTGGTCGGACGTTTCGGGCGACAGCCTGACGTTCCGCCAAGTTCTCCGCTTTCCGCAAGCACCGTCGAGTATCGAGCTGGGTAAGCCCGAGAATATCAACGGCAAAATGGTGGTGCCCGTTGCGTACGAGACCGCAGGCGGTTGTGGCTGTGCATCGTACGCCGTGATCGGCCAGTCCATTGCGGGCTGGGGCGTTATGTCGCCAGATGCCACAGTACCCCACGCGGTGCCGTGGCCGCAGCACACGGGCTTTTTGGCTACCGTCAACGAGCAGCTGCAGCATATTACTTGGGCACGAGGCGCATCGGCATTTGCAACGCAGCCCGTGGGCGCCGCAGGCTGTGGCCCGGCATCGTTTAGCGTAAGCAACAACGGCAGGTGCGTGCTCTATGTAGAGAACACCGATGGCAAGGTGGGACAAACCTACGACGAAAAAGGCAACCCGGTAGCAGTGATGGGCAAGCACTTCCGCATCTTCGCCAGCGCCTTGGCAGGCAATCTGTTTACGGAGCCGTTCGTGATGTGCGAGCTGGACCATCCCATCGATCAGATAACGACATTTTTGACGTCGGGAGGCATGCTCTCCGCGCTCGCCACGCACATTGTGAGCGCGGAGAAGAGCGAGGCAGAACTACACGGCATCGAAGTGCCCTTGGTGGCGTGTGCCACTCCGACGGGCGCAGTCGCTACCTCGGGCGCGGTGGTGCCCGGAGCAGCAGGCGAATCCTTCATGGTCACGGTGCGAAACGACGGCAACACCTTGCTGACCGCCGGCACAATCGATCTGTACCGAGAGGGCTCCAGCCAGCCGTTCTCCAGCGCATCCATCGGGTTCGGAGCGAACACACGCATGGCATCGATCTACGATCCAGAGCTTGCCGAGGACGCTTCGGCCAACGACATGGCACACGTGAAGTACGCGCTCGAAACGCTGGGCACACCTTTTGCAACGCACCCGCTGGTAGCCGACAGTGGCAACGCCGTGCTGGCACCGGGTTGCACGGCACAGTTCCGCATGAGCTTCGCCATCCCCGAGAGTTGGAGCGATGAAGTGGGCAAACGTGTAACGCTATATGCGAAGGCGCGTAATCTGGTGGCGCTCGATCCC
>CABUZE010000003.1 GCA_902495955.1 uncultured Collinsella sp.
GGATCATTTTTGCTGCAAGGGCTGCTGAAGACTTTATCCTGCTTGGGCCACAGGGCTCGTCTGCCGCAACAGCACCACTATACTTTTGAATATCTGAGCATTTTGAAAGGCAGGATATGACCGCAACCGCCAGTCGAACCACCAACCGCAGACCCGAGCTCTTGGCCCCCGCCGGAGGCCCGGAGCCCTTTGCCGCCGCACTCGCTGCCGGGGCAGACGCCATCTACTGCGGCATGGGAAGCTTCAACGCCCGCCGCAAGGCCACCAACTTTACCGACGAGGCCTTTGAGCAGGCCTGCCGTGCTGCACACCTGGCCGGGTCGCGCGTCTACGTCACGGTCAACATCGTCATCAAGCAGTCCGAGATGGGCGATGCGCTGCAACTCATCCATCGCTGCTCCACGCTGGGCGCCGACGCCTTCATCATCCAGGACTGGGGTCTGTTCTTTGAGGTCAAGCGCACGATGCCCGGCATCGAGACGCATATCTCAACCCAAGCAAACATCCACGACGACCGCGGAACCCTTTGGTGCCGCGAGCAGGGCGCCGACCGCGTGACCCTCTCGCGCGAGCTTTCCATCGACGAGATTGCCGCCATTCACGATGCCGCGCCCGATGTGGACCTTGAGGTCTTTAGCCACGGCGCCATCTGCTTTTGCTACTCGGGTCTGTGCCTGCTGTCGAGCTTTGCCATGGCGGGCCGCTCGGCCAACCGCGGCATGTGCGCTCAGCCCTGTCGCCTGCCTTACGAGCTGATCGACGAGAACGGCCGCGCGCTCTCCCCCGCCGGCCGCGAGCGTGCACTATGCCCGCGCGACACCAACACTTCGCAGCTTGTTCGCCGTCTGTATGACGCCGGCGCCGCGTCGCTCAAGCTCGAGGGCCGCATGAAGGCGCCCGATTACGTGTACTCCATCGTTGATGTGTATCGTCACGAAATTGACGACATGCTATCCGGAACCACCGTTGCCAAGGACGAGGAAGCCGCCCGCCAGCGCCAGCTCAAGCGCTGCTTCAACCGCGACTTTACGCACGCCTATCAGGACGGCACCTCGGGCGACGAGATGATGAGCTACGAGCGCTCCAACAACCGCGGCCAGATCGTGGGCACGGTGCTGGGCAGCCGCCCGGCCAACCGCGATGTGCGTGGCCTCAAGCCCGACGACCGCCGTCGCCGCGCCGCCATCGCCCGCATTGAGCTGTTTGAACCCGTGGGCAAGGGCGACTTGTTGGAACTTCGCCACGATGACGAGTTCGACCAGTTCCTAACCACTATCGCTACCGATGATGCCGCCGCCGGTGACATCATCGAGTGTCGCGTGCCCCGCAGCATGCCCGAGGGCTGCCGCGTGCGCGTCATCCGCAGCCAGCGCGCCATCGATGCCGCCGGCGCCGCGCTCAAACGCGATGTGCTGCGCCGCCGAGCTGTTGATGTGTCCGTCGTGGCGCGTCTGGGCGAGCCGTTTACTGTCACACTCACCTGCTGTGACAACCCTTCGCTTACGGCAACGGCCACGGGCTTTACCGTCGAGGCCGCCAAGACCCGTGCGGTCGAGGCGTCCGATCTGGTGGAGCATGTAGGCCGCATGGGCTCCTCGCCCTTTGAGGCAGCAAGCTTTGACATTTCGCTCGACGCCGGCTGCGGTATGGGCTTCTCCGCCGTGCACAAGGTGCGCGCCGCCGCCTGTAAAGCGCTCGAGGAGGCCATTCTGGCACCGTACGAGGAGCGTGCGAAAACGCTCGAGTTGCCGGCGATTGTAACCAGTGATTCCCGCCCCGCGCCCGAGCACTACCGCGATGAGTCGCAGGTCTGCGCCGCCGTCACCTCGCTCGAAGCCGCCGAGGCAGCGCGCGTGGAGGGTGCAACGCGCATCTACATGACCACCGACGCGCTCGATGCGGCCGAGCTCTCCCCCGCCGATGCATTTGGGCAGGGTATCGTGCCTGTACTCGACGAGGTCTGCCGCGCCGTCGACCACGAGCGCGTCGATCCCTGGATCAATGCTGGAGCCACCGTCGCCGTCGGCAATATCTCCGAGCTCGCCGTAGCCGCGCAGGCCGGCGCCACAGCCGAGATTCGCTCTTGCCTGCCGGTGCACAACACGCCCTGCATGGAGGCGCTTGCCGAGCGCGGCGCCGGTGCGTTTTGGCTCTCGCCCGAAATCACGCTCGACGAGATTGTCTCGCTCGGCGCCGCCGCGCCCGCTGCTCTGGGCATCACCGTCTTTGGCCGCCCGCGCGTCATGACAAGCGAGCATTGCATTCTGCAGGTTGCCAATGGCTGCATCCACGATTGTGCCAACTGCCGCCTGCGTGCCCGCAAGCTCTCGCTCAAGAATATCGACGGAAAGGTCATGCCCGTCCGCACCGACATCCATGGCCGCTCTCGCCTGTACGACGCCTACCCCATCGACCTTACGCCGCAGGTACCACAGCTGCTCGATGCCGGTGTGCGTCGTCTTATGGTGGACGGCACGCTGCTCGAGACGGATGAGGTGGGTCGTGCCGTCGCCCGCGTCCGTCGTGCCATCGAAGCAGCGCAGGCCGGCCGTAAGCCCGCCGCCCGCCTACGCGGGGCGACCTCGGGCTGCATGTTTGTGGGAATCAGCTAACCGAAAGGCTAACACGTGAACGAAGAACCTCAAGTCCTCTACTGCGACGCCTGGCTCATGGCCATCGACAAGCCCGCCGGCATGATCGTCCACGGCGACGGCACCGGCGAGCGCACGCTCACCGACTACGCCAGCGACCTGCTGCTGGCGATGGGCGACGGCTTTGCCGCGACCGACATGCAGCCGCTCAACCGCCTGGACCGCGACACCACCGGCGTAGTGCTGTTTTCGCTCGACAAGCAGACGCAGCCTGCCTTTGACCAGATGGTCATCGACCACGCTTTCGAAAAGCACTACCTGGCGCTCGCCGAGGGCAAGATCGACTGGAACGAAAAGCTCATCGACAAGCCCATCGCCCGCGACCGCCACGACAGCCGCAAGATGCGCGTCGGCGCCAGCGGCAAGCCGTCTCAAACGCGTGTGAAGGTGCTCAAGCGTCTAAAGAGCCGTCGAGGCCTGCCCACGCGCTCGTATATCGATGTCGAGCTGCTCACCGGCCGCAAACACCAAATCCGCGTGCACCTGGCAAGCGAGCGTCATCCCCTGGTTGGCGACGACCTGTACGGCACGCCGCGCCCCTGCGGCCTGATGCTCCACGCCCACAGCGTGTCCTTCACGCATCCCGTAACCGGTGAGCACATCCACATCGAAGCCCCCTGCCCCTGGGAGCCCTAAACCACCACAATGGGGACAGGCACCTTTGTGGTGGTTTTGCCGCAATGGCTCAGCCGCGGTCCCATAACGTCTCGATCTGTAACAGTTAGAGCTCATTTTCCGGTCTATCTGTTACAGATCGAGACATTCGAATCCCCCTCAAGGGAAAATCTCAATCTGTAACACCTGGCCCACTTTTAACGGTCTAGTTGTTACAGACTTAGACAAACCGGCAGACAACGAAAGCGGCAACGCCCGTGATGGACGTTGCCGCTTTTCTATTGAGAAAACTAATCGGTTTTCGTTACTAACCACCACAATGGGGACAGGCACCTTTGTGGTGGTTTTGGCCTTAGCCTGCCCCTGCTTGCTAGACCGTGATGACGTTATCCATCGACTGGTACTTGGCGGGCACCTCGCCCGCGGTGATGATCGTTGCGTCGCGGAAGTCCGCGAACTTGACGGGCGCCACCATGCCAAATTTGCTGGCGTCCGAGATTACGAAGCGTTTGGCGGTATGGCGCATCGAGACACGCTTGACCTGCGCTTCCTCAATATCCGGTGTGGTGAGACCTTGCTCGGCGGCGATGCCATTGGAACCCCAAAAGCCGCAGTTGAAGTTATAGCGGTCCAGAGTTGCCAAGGCATCGGGACCGACGAGCGCCTCGGTCTCGGGCTTGAGCTCGCCGCCCAGCACCACGGTGCGCATGCCGCGCAAAGCGAGGTGCTGAGCGTGAAGCACGGAATCAGTCACATAGGTGACGCCCTCAAGGCGCGGAAGATGCTCGATGAGCTTGAGGGTCGTGGAGCCCGAATCGATATACACAAAGCTATCGGGCTCCACAAGCGCCGCCGCACGGGCGCAGATACGCTCCTTGTCGTCGTTATGGAGATCGCTGCGCTCGCCGATCGTCAGGTCGCGCGTCACGTGCGCGCGCTCCAGACTCGTCGCGCCTCCGTGCACCTTGGCGATACGGTGCGCGCGGTCGAGCGTTTGCAAGTCACGGCGAATGGTGGACGGTGTCACGCCCAGGGCTTCGGCAAGCTCCGGCACGGTAACCGAGCCGGCCTGCTGCACCATCGACACGATCGCGTTGAGCCTATCTTCCGCAAGCATCGCTTACTCCTCCTCGGGGTACACGACTCCCCAATCGGCTCGGAGCTTGGTCATCAGCTCCATAACATCGGAAGCATAGCCCAGAAGCTCGCGCTTCGAATCATCGCCGGCAACGGCCTTCTCCAGGTCGGCCATCTCGTAGCACAGAGCGTATGCCTCGGTGCCAGTGTGGACCTCCTCACGGTGACCGTCCGCAGTCCACACGATGGTCGCATGGTCGGCGCGCGGATACTCGTTGACCTCGATATAGCACTTATCGAAACTGATGACCGAGCGCTTGGGCTGTTTGGAGTGGAGCGTAAGGCTCACGACGCCCAGCTGCTGCTCGGCGTTACGGCAGACAATGCCGCCCGCAACGTCGACACCGGTCTCACAGGTGTTGCCCAGCGAGACAACCTCAGCGGGCTGGCTCGCCATAAACAGGCGCATGACGGAGAGCGCATACACGCCAATGTCGAGCATGGCGCCGCCGGCAAGGTTGCGATTGTAGAAGCGATTGGTCAGATCGCCGTACTCCTTGTAGCTGCCAAAGTTGAGCTGAGCGAGATTCATGCGGCCGAACTCGCCAGCATCCATGCGACGGCGCAGCTCCTGATACAGCGGCATGTGAAGCACCGTGGTGGCGTCCATAAGGACCACGTTATGCTCGTCGGCGATGGCACGGGCCTCGTCGAGCTCGGCGGAGTTGAGGGTAATGGCTTTCTCGCAGAGCACATGCTTGCCGGCGGCCAGCGCGGCACGCAGATAGGTGATATGCGTGTTGTGCGGCGTGGTGATATAGACGGCGTCGATGTCCGGATCGGCGTAGAGGTCCTCAACCGTCTCGTACACCTTCTCGACACCATACTGCTCGGCAAAAGCCTGGGCCTTGGACGGCGTACGGTTGGCGACACCCGCGAGCTTGCGACCGGCCAGAGCGAGGGACTGGGCCATTTGGTTGGCGATAACGCCGCACCCGATCACGGCCCAGCGGAGCTCGGGGGCCGTAAAGATATCATCGGGGAACGGCTGATCCTGGACCGAGGCAAACGCCGCCTTTGCGGCTGCCTCGGCGTCGAGCGGAGCCTGTTTGGAATCTGCCATCATGTGCCTCCTGAGTCATCGAAGGTTCTTCATTTCTAACAGCCCTATATTCGCACAATTGCGCGCGTATTTGCTTGTATTTGCGTGTTTATTTGTTTATCTGTCATTATTTAACCATAGTTAGCAGATGTTTGCGCGGTTATGCGCATTATCGCGCAAGACTCTGCGCGTAAATGCGCATGCGACGATCCTTGCGAAACATAAAGAGGCGGAACACCAAAGCCCTAAAAGAGAGAGCGGGCTGAATTACTCCACCTCTCTGAGAAGGCATCAGGTATCAATGAACCGCCCCGAACTACCGGCACATAGGGACTATACCCAGCCGCCAGCACCTGAAGGGACTGTCCCCATGTGACGCTTTAGTGGCAAGGCTGTCCCCGTCAACTAGCCGTTTAAGAACGTCCCCAACGGCCACTCATTTAAGTCTGTCCCCAATGAGTAGGGATAGAAAAAGGCCCGGGTGCCGTGGGGCATCCGGGCCTTTGCTAGCAACTTAATGTTGCGGGCAGCTTAGAACTTGTGGCCGCACTTCTTGCAGACGCGCAGCTTGTTCTTGCCGTCCTTCTCGTGACCGACGCGGGTAACCTTGCCGCACTCGGGGCAAACGAGATTGACGTTGGAGGCGTCGATGGGAGCCTCCTGCGAAACGATGCCGCCCTGCTGGTTGGCAGCGTTGGGCTTGACGGCCTTCTTGACGACCGAAACGCCCTCGACAACGACCTTGTTCTCGGCGGGGAGAGCACGCAGGACAACGCCCTGCTTGCCGCGATCCTTACCAGAGAGAACCTGGACCTTATCGCCCTTCTTGATATACATATATCTCCCCTAACTACAGGGTCTCGGGAGCGAGCGAGACGATCTTCATGTACTTCTTGTCACGAAGCTCGCGAGCGACGGGCCCGAAGATACGGGTGCCGACGGGCGAACCATCGTTGTTGATGACAACGCAGGCGTTCTCATCAAAGCGAATGTAGGAGCCATCCTTGCGGCGGATCTCCTTAACGGTGCGAACGACGACGCAACGGACAACGTCCTTCTTCTTGACGTTGGCGCCAGGGGTAGCCTCCTGGACAGCACCGATGAACACATCGCCGATGCCTGCATAACGACGCTTGGAACCGCCAAGCACCTTGATGCAGCGAATCTTGCGAGCGCCGGAGTTGTCGGCGACGTTCAGCATGGTTTGCATCTGAATCATGGTAGATGTTCCTCCGAACTAAGAACCGAAGAGAGGTGCGCAGCCTTTAGGCGGCCTGTGGTATGCAAGCCAGGCATACGCACATCTTCGGAAACGTACAAGTCGTAAGAGCGACTGCTTATTTAGCGCGCTCGACGACCTCGATGAGGCGCCAACGCTTCATCTTGGACATAGGACGGGTCTCCATAACGCGGACGGTATCGCCCACGCCAGCCGTGCACTCCTCGTCGTGAGCGTGCAGCTTCTTGGAGCTGGTCATCATCTTGCCGTACTTGGGGTGACGCTTGCGCTCGGTGATGGTGACAACAATGGTCTTGGCACCGGAGACGGAGGTAACGACACCCGTACGGACCTTACGCGAGTTACGCGAATCAGTCATGTTCTCTCCTTAGGTCCTACTCGGCGACAGCGGACTTCTCCGCTGCGATCTCGCGGGCGCGCTGCTCCGTGAGGACGCGAGCGATGTCCTTCTTCACGGTGTTGACGCGAGCGGTGTTGTCCAGCTGGCTGGTGGCCATCTGGAAACGAAGGTTAAAGAGCTCGGCGCGCATTTCCTTCAGCTTCTCAACGAGCTGAGCGTCCGAGAGCTCACGAATCTCTGCGGGCTTCATTAGTTCTCCTCCTTGGCGGCGGCGGCGTCCTCAGCAGCCCACTTGGCCTCGAGAGCGGCCTCCTCAGCCATCTCCTTCTCGATGCGCTGCTCAGCGTTCTTAGCAGCAACAATCTTGGTCTTGATGGGAAGCTTGTGCTGTGCAAGACGCAGAGCCTCGCGAGCGACCTCCTCGGGCACGCCCTTGACCTCGAACATGATGCGGCCGGGCTTGACGACGGCCACCCACTCCTCGGGGTTACCCTTACCAGAACCCATGCGAGTCTCGGCAGGCTTCTTGGTGATGGGCTTATCGGGGAAGATCGTGATGTAGACACGACCGCCACGCTTCATGTAGCGGGTCATGGCAATACGAGCGGCCTCGATCTGACGGTTGGTGATCCAATGGGCCTCGAGAGCCTGGATACCAAACTCGCCGAAATGCAGCTCGGTATTACCCTTGGCCTGGCCCTTCATGGAGCCACGCTGCACCTTGCGGTGAAGAATACGCTTAGGGGCAAGCACTACTGACCCCTCCTCTCGGAGTTACGACGACGAGGACGGGAAGAGCCCTCGAGTGCAGGGTTGGGAACAGGCTGGCCCGGGAGCTTCTCGCCCAGGTAGATCCAGACCTTCACGCCGCAAGCGCCCATGGTGGTGCTGGCGACAGCCGTGCCGTAGTCGATCTTGGCACGGAGGGTGTGCAGAGGCACGCGACCCTCACGGTACCACTCACGACGGCCCATCTCGGCACCGCCGAGACGACCGGAGCACTGGATACGGATGCCCTTAGCGCCGGCCTTGCGGGCGGACTGGACAGCCTTGCGCATAGCGCGACGGAAGGCAACGCGGCCCTCGAGCTGCTCGGCAATAGACTGAGCAACGAGGTTAGCGTCGAGCTCGGGGCGCTTGATCTCGACAACGTCGACGGAGAGCTGGCCCTTGGAGACGCCAGCGACCTTCTCGAGCTCGGTGCGGAGGGTATCGATCTCGGCACCCTTCTTACCGATGACAACGCCGGGGCGAGCGGTGAGGATGATAACCTTCACCTTGTCGCCAGCGCGCTCGATCTCGACGCGGGAGACAGCTGCGCGGGAAAGACGCTTCTCGAGGTACTTGCGGATCTCGAGATCGTTACCGAGGGTCTTAGCGTAATCCTTCTCTGCGAACCAGCGGGAGCGCCAGTTCTCGGTGATGCCAAGACGGAAGCCGGTGGGGTAGACTTTCTGACCCATACAGCTTTACGCCTCCTTTCGAGGAGCAACGACGACGGTGATGTGGGAAGTACGCTTCAGAATGCGAGAAGCGGAACCCTTGGCGCGGGGACGGATGCGCTTAAGCGTCGGACCCTCGTCAACATAGGCAGCGGCGACAACCAGGTTGTCGGCACGCAGACCGTTGTTGTTCTCGGCGTTCGCAACGGCGGAACGGAGAACCTTCTCGACATCCACGGCGACGGCGCGGTCGCAGAAGTGGAGGATGTCGAAGGCCTGAGCGACAGGCTTGCGGCGGATCAGATCGACCACCAGGCGGGCCTTGCTGGGGGAAACACGCACGTACTTAGCGACGGCGCGAACCTCGGTGGCCTCAGTTTCAATAGACTTAGTTGCCATTTACGGTTAACCCCCTATTTGGCCTTGTGGCCACGGAACGTACGAGTCGGCGCGAACTCGCCGAGCGTGTGACCAACCATGGACTCGGTAACATACACGGGCACATGCTTGCGGCCGTCGTGGACGGCGATGGTGTGACCAACCATCTCGGGGAAGATGGTGGACGCGCGGGACCAGGTCTTCACGACGTCCTTCTTGCCAGCCTCGTTCATCGCGGTGATACGCGAGAGAAGGCGAGTCTCCACGAACGGGCCCTTTTTGAGACTTCTGCTCATAAGTGCTTTCTCCTAAAACTCGGTATCCGAAATTACTTCTTACGGCGACGAATGATGTGCTGGTTCGAGACCTTCTTCTTCTTGCGCGTACGAAGGCCCTTCGTCGGCTTACCCCAGGGGGTAACAGAGGGACGACCAGAGGTGTGGTTCTTGCCCTCGCCACCGCCGTGCGGGTGGTCGACAGGGTTCATGACGGTACCGCGGACGGTCGGGCGCACGTTCATGTGACGCTTACGGCCGGCCTTGCCGATGACGATGTTGGAGTGATCGGCGTTGCCGACCTCACCGACGGTGGCGCGGCAGGTAACGAGGATGCGGCGCATCTCGGAGGAAGGCATACGGACGATAGCGTACTTGCCCTCCTTACCCATCAGCTGGCAGGAGTTACCGGCGGAACGGGCGATAGCGGCGCCCTTGCCCGGCTGGAACTCGACGGCGTGGATGAGTGTACCGACGGGGATGTCGGCGAGGGGCAGAGCGTTGCCCGGCTTGATGTCGGCGTCAGAACCGGACATGATGGTCTGACCGACCTCGAGGCCCTTGGGGGCCAGGATGTAGCGCTTCTCACCGTCAGCGTAGTGCAGCAGAGCGATGCGAGCGGAACGGTTCGGATCGTACTCGATCGTGGCAACCTTGGCGGGCACGCCGTCCTTGTTGCGCTTGAAGTCGATCACGCGGTAACGACGCTTCACGCCGCCGCCCTGGTGGCGGGTGGTGATGCGGCCGTTGTTGTTACGCCCGGCCTTCTTGGGCAGGGGCTCGAGAAGAGACTTCTCGGGCTTGGTGCAGGTGATCTCGGAGAAATCGGAGATCGTCTGCCAACGCCTACCAGCGGAGGTCGGCTTAAGGTGCTTTACAGCCATTACAATCCCTTTCAATAGGAATCCGTTAGCCATCGCAGACAGGGATTCGAGGTTCTGCCTCGGGTGCGATGACACCGGACGTATACACGGTTCCGGGCGTGTCCATTTTATACGCCCAAAACCTTGAGCTCTCGCCTCCCCTATTTGGGAGGCATGAGCTCACTCAACAGCAGCGAGTCTTAGGCCTGGTTGCCAAAGACCTCGATGGTGTCGCCCTCGGCCAGCGTGACGATGGCCTTCTTCCAAGAACGGGTCTTGCCGGCGACATAGCGCACGCGCTTGGTCTTGGGCTTGACCGTCAGGGTGTTCACGCGAACGACCTTGACGTCGAAGATCTCCTCGACAGCGTCCTTGATCTGATACTTGTTAGCATCCTTGGCGACCTCGAACGTGTACTTGTTCAGCTCCATGCCGGAGAAGGAACGCTCGGACACGATCGGACGGATGATGATCTCGTGGGCGGTCATTTATGCAAGCACCTCCCCGAAGTGAGCGGCGATGTCGGCGGGCATCAGCACGGCGTTGTTGTTGACGAGATCGTAGGTGTTGGCCTCGTCGGCAGTGATGATGAACGTCTTGGGAATGTTGCGGAACGACAGGTAGGCGTTGACGTCCTCATCGCGAACGAAGATGCTCAGACGCTTGCCCTCAAGGCCGAGCGCCTTGAGCATGGCGACGGCAGCCTTGGTGGAAGGCTGCTCGAAGCCGTAGTCGTCGACGAGCACGAGCTCGCCATCGGCCAGCTTGGCGGACAGCGCGGAGCGCATAGCCAGCTTGACCTCCTTGTTGTTCATACGCTTAGCGTAAGAACGGGGCTTGGGGGCGAAGACGACGCCACCGTGACGCCACTGGGCAGCACGGATGGAACCCTGGCGGGCACGGCCGGTGCCCTTCTGACGCCAAGGCTTCTTGCCGCCACCGGAAACCTCAGAGCGGCCCTTAGCGGACTGGGTGCCCTGACGCCAAGAGGCCATCTGGCACTTGACGATGTGGTGCATAACGTGGATGTTCGGCTCGATGCCGTACACCTCAGCGGCGAGCTCGGCCTCGGCGACCTTCTTGCCCTCGCTGTTCTTTACTTCAAACTTTGCCATTTAAGTGTTCTCCTTGGTATGACGCTGGGCTAAATGGGCTGGGCCCTTAGGCCATACGGATGGCGACGAGACCATTCTTGGCACCCGGGACAGCGCCCTTGACCAAGATGAGGTTCTGCTCGACATCGATGCGGACAACGGAAAGGTTCTTGACGGTAACGCGCTCGTTACCCATGTGACCGGCCATCTTGACGCCCTTGAGGACGCGCGCAGGATAGGCGCACTGACCGATAGAACCGGGGTGACGCTGGAAGTGAGAACCATGCGTCATAGGACCGCGGCGCTGACCCCAGCGCTTGATGCGACCCTGGAAGCCCTTACCCTTGGAGGTACCGATGACGTCGACCTTCTTGACATCAGCGAAATCAGCGACGGTGACGACCTCGCCGACCTTGTGCTCCTCGCCGTTCTCGACGCGGACCTCACGAAGGAAGCGGACAGGCTCGACGCCGGCCTTGGCGAAGTGACCAGCCATGGGCTTGTTCACGTTCTTGGCCTTGATGTCGCCGAAACCGATCTGGACGGCGTCATAGCCGTCGGTTGCCTGAGTTTTAACCTGCGAGACAGCGCAGGGGCCAGCCTGGATGACCGTGACGGGAACGACGTTGTCGTCCTCGTCCCAAACCTGGGTCATGCCAATCTTGCGGCCGAGAATCATGCTGATCAAGATATGATCCCAACTCTCGCGTGGTCTTGGGACAATGCGTACACCACCGAGCGTACGCCCCTAGAGGACCACTACTTACACGACGTGCTCCCCAGCCTTGTATTTCGCCCGGACTACCTGACAACCCTATTAAGCAGGCATTTTGTCCAGCCAGAATACTCCCCTGGTTTCACACAGCTGTTTAGTATACACGGCTGCGGGCGTATCCATCGAGATTCATATTTCACTCACATTGTTTACGCAGGTAAAGTGCGTGGCACGTTCCCAGTGTGCGGCGGAGGGGGCGGCCCTGAGGCATATTAAGGTTGCTGCTCTACAGTCCTGCTCACGACGGAGAGCACATTAAGTGCTCTCCTGTTCGTGCGGAACTCGCGACAACCTTAATATGCCACAGGCCCGCCCCCTCCGCCGCACACTGGGAACGCCACGTAGATGTCTGCTAAACCTTGCTCGCTCAGCTAATTACTTTGTTGGGGGTCCACTATTTGCTGGAGGGTGAACTTGCATTGCATTGGCTCGCCTTCTGCTTGTGGCTTTGCCTCATCGAAATCGAAGATCATGATGGCGCAGTTGGGGAGTTTTGCTGGGAGCTTGAAGCCCTCTGGGGTTGCAGCCTTGATGAATTGGCGGCTGGCGCTGCCGTGGCTTACTGCTAGGAGGGTTTCGATGCCCTCGGCGCTCATGAGATTGGTGAGGGTGTCTACCATGCGCTCTTGCAGCGCGCGGCTTCCTTCTCCTCCGAAGGGGACCAGGTCCTCGCCCGGATCCCAGACGTCAGTGGGTAGCGCGTCGTGGGGGCCCTCTTCGAAGGTGCCGTAGCAGCGCTCGATGATGCCTTCGCAGGGCTCGACTGCTGCGTCCGGGCCGAGGAGCTCGCATGCGACGAGCTGAGCTGTGTCCATGGCTCGGCCTAAGGGTGATGAGGCCACTTTGTCGGGAACGACGTTGTGGGCTTTGAGCCATGCGGCTGCCATCCCGGCTTGCTGACGGCCCAAATCGGTGAGCGGCGAATCGCAGCGGCCCTGGACCAGCTTCTTGACGTTGAACTCCGTCTGGCCGTGGCGGAGCAGATACAGCCTCTTCATATTCTCCCCTTCTGTATAACTTGCTTTACCGGCGCAGCCCTACTCGTGGGTATGGCCTACGTAGTCTTCATCGATCGTGATCTTGGCAATCGACTTGGGGTATTCCGACTCGACCCGTTGTGCCAGCGCGTGCTTTACGTCTTCGGCACTCATCTGCAGATCCGAGGGGCGCACGCAGTCAAAGATCACGTTGGTGTGCGTGGGACCCGGCACGCAGCGAAGGTCGTGAATCGAAAGGCGGCTATCGATCTCCTGAGCCATTGCGTTGATACGCAGGCGCATGCTCGCCACCTTTGGATCGTCGGTCACGATGGGATCGTAGTGAAGCGTGACAATCATGCCGTCTTCGTTCCTAAACGCCTGCTCGATATTGTCGAGCGTGTCGTGACTTTCCAGCGGGCTCACCTCGGCTGCCATCTCGGCGTGAGCGCTTGCGAACTTCCTGCCTGGGCCGTAGTCGTGAACCATTAGGTCATGGACGCCCAAGACGCCGGGATAGCTCATGATCTTGCTGCGGATATGCTCGACGAGCTTAGGATCGGGCGTCTGGCCCAAAAGCGGGCTCACCGTATCTTGGATAAGCTCAAAGCCGCTCCAGCCAATATAGGCACCAACGGCAAGGCCGACCCAAGCGTCAAGGTTGATGCCCGTCACCTGCGAAACAATTGCGCACGCCAGTACGGCGCCCGTGGCAAGAACATCGTTCTTGGAATCCTGCGCGGTCGCACGCAGCGTCTCGGACTCAATGCGATCGCCGAGCTTTTGGTTGAGGGCCGCCATCCACAGCTTAACGACCATCGAAAGCACTAGAACTGCCACCAGGGCAAGCGAGAACTCGACAGGTTCGGGGTGGATGACGCGCTCGACCGAGGACTTCACCAGCTCAACGCCAATCAGCAGCACGAGTGCCGCCACGACCAGACCCGAGAGATACTCGTAGCGACCGTGGCCGTAAGGATGCTCGGGGTCGGCCGGCTTGCTCGCCAGCTTAAAGCCCAGCACGCTCACGATGTTTGAGCTTGCGTCGGACAGGTTGTTCATAGCGTCCGCCACAATCGAAACCGATCCCGACAGCACGCCAATTGCACCCTTTGCAGCGCATAGAGCCACATTGGCGACAATACACACCACGCCCGTCAACGTACCCACGCGCGCACGGTCACCCTGTGCGCGCTTAACAATCCACTCGACCATCTACATCCGCCCCCACGGTACTACCTATATATCTATTGCTCAAACGGATTGTAGTGTAGCCACTTTGTCTCCCAGATACAAAGAGGCCGCAACCCACACGGGTCACGGCCTTGGAATGTGACATGCGGGACTGTCCCCTTGTCGATCGATTTATGCACTTGCTTCGGCCACGCTCTTCGAGGTTTCGAGCGAATCGTCTTTGTCTTCTGCCGCCCGCCCCTTCGCCGGCACCACGCCAAAGCAGTAGCTCAGCGCCGCAGACACCGCAAATGCCGTGCCGCCGGCAGCGCAGCACCACAGCAGGTTCGGGATGCCGCCCGTGGCAAAGCCAATGACCATGAGGACATTCGTCATGCCGATGGTATAGGCCGTAACGTGGCCCACGGCCGCAACAAGGCCTCCGACGGCGCCGCCAATGGCCATGCACGTCAGGCACCTGCCATATTTAAAGCCGCAACCGTACAGCGCCGGCTCGCTTACGCCGCCAAGAACACCCGAGATCGAATAGCCCAGCATGAGCGTCTTCTCGTCCTTATCCGCAACGCGGAGCGACGCGCCAAAGGGCATGCCCCAAACGGCAAACGTTGCCATCGTCGCGGCGATCAGGATGCACGAATCCGTTCCCACACTCATAAACTGCGAATAGGAGAGCGATAGGACAACGTTGCTGACGCCCGCGATCTTAAGGAACTCCCAGCCCGCGGCAAGCCCCATGAGCGTGAGCAGCGACACGATGCCACCGGAATTGCCAAGCATAAACATAAGCTGGCCCAACAGCATGCCCAGATAGCTGCCCGCCGGTGCCGTAACACACAGCGAAACCGGAACCATGACAAGCATGGTCGCAAACGGAACGAACGAAAACGCCACGGCCTTAGGGATAACGCGCTGAAAGAAACACTCCACTCGCCATAGCACGGGCACCGAGATGAGAACCGGAATAACAGTCGTCGTGTAATCGTTGACCGGCGCGGGAAGCAGACCATACACGGAAGTCATCGATGCCCCCGTCGTCGATGCGGCATCGACGAGCTTAAGCAGATCGGGCGCAATCAATACGCCGCCCAGCATCATGCCCAGCTGCTCCGAGCAACCGAGCTGGCGGGCGGCCGCCCAACCAAGATAAATAGGCAAAAAGTAGTAACCGGCGTTATAGAGCCAACTGTAGAACAGGCGATAGATTTCGGAATCGGCAGACCATAGGCCCAGCATGCCTTCGCCCATAATGACGGCGACGGTGCGGAACAACGCCGCGCAGACAATAAAGGGCAACGCCGACATCATGCTTTTGGACAGATAGTCCACCACGGCCATGGCGTTTGATGAGACCGTCGTTGTAAACGAGGTGTTAGAAACTTGTGACACAGGAACCCTTTCCCAATGTGACATGCGGACTGTCCCTTTGTCACATCGTGCGATACTGACCGATTGCGCGGTACTTTTCGTAGCGGAGGTTTGTAAGGGTCGCGTCGTCGAGCCGCCCAAGCGTATCGAAGGCATCAAATGCCGAGGACATGACGGCGCCGGCGATCTCCTCATGCGACAGACCCCTATCGTCAACAATGCCGTCGATGATACCGAGCGCCAACAGATCGGGGGCCGTGAGCTTAAGCGCCTCGGCGGCCTCATTCGCGCGCTCGGTATCCTTCCACAGAATCGACGCACAGGCCTCGGGGCTCACGACCGAATAGGCCGAGCTCGAGAGCATCAGAATGCGGTCGGCCACGGACAGCGCCAGCGCGCCACCAGAGCCGCCCTCGCCTGTTACCACCGAGAAAATCGGCGTCTTAAGGCCGCTCAACACCAAGAGATTCTGGGCGATGGCCTCGCCCTGACCGCGTTCCTCGGCACCGATGCCGCAAAACGCGCCCGAAGTATCGACCAGGCACAGAACCGGTCGACCAAACTTTTCGGCCTGGCGCATCAGGCGACGCGCTTTGCGGTAGCCCTCGGGATGTGCCATGCCAAAGTTGCGCCGCATACGCTCTTTGGTCGTGGTGCCGCGCTCGATGGCGATGACCGTTACGGGACGTCCGTCTTTCCAGCCAATGCCAGCCACCACAGCGGCGTCATCGCCGAAGTAACGGTCGCCGTGCATCTCCACAAATCCGTCCAGGCCCAGCGAGATCATCTCACCCGCCGTGGCTCGATCTGCCGAGCGGGTCTGCTTGACAATCTCGAGCGCGGTTTTTGGCGCGGCCGTGCGCTTAAACAGATGTCCCAGCTTTTTGCCGCGGCGCCCTGCATGCACAATCTCATGCGGTGCCCCCAGGCCGGGCGCATGCCCTTCGTGCAGCGCCAGCAGCTCGCCTACCGTGAGCGCAATCTCGCCGCGCGGAACAACGGCATCGCAAAAGCCGTGCTCCAGCAAAAACTCGGAGCGCTGGAATCCCCTGGGCAGGCGCTTGTGCATGTTCTGCTCGATCACGCGCGGGCCGGCAAATGCCGTCAGGGCATCGGGCTCGGCCAGGATAATGTCGCCCTCCATGGCAAAGCTCGCGGTTACGCCTCCGGTCGTGGGATCGGTGAGCACCGTGATGTACAGGCCGCCCGCCTCGCTGTGGCGCCTAACCGCCGCAGAAATCTTGGCCATCTGCATAAGCGATGTCACGCCCTCTTGCATGCGTGCACCGCCCGAAACGGTAAAGCCGACAACCGGCAATCCCAGCTCGGTCGCACGCTCAAATGTGCGACAGATCTTCTCGCCCACCACGGAGCCCATCGAGCCCATCATAAAGTTGGCATCCATAAAGAAGAGCGCGGTATCGCAACCGCAGATTTTGCCCCTGCCGCACACAACGGCGTCGCGCTCGCCCGAACGCTCGCTCACGCTCTTGAGCTTGTCGGCATAGCCGGGAAACGAGAGGAAATCCTCCGACGCCAGATTGGCATCCCATTCCTCAAACGTGCCCTCGTCGACCGTCATGCGCATGCGCGCGCGACCGCTCACGCGAAAGTGTTTGCCGCAACGAGGACAGACCTCGAGGTTGTCGTGCAGGCGCGCCTCATCGATCACGCGGCGGCACTCCGGGCACTTGATAAACACGTGGCGCGCGGGAAACTCGGCGCACGACTCGGTTATCGGCCCCTCGAGGACGTTAACCGTCTTCGCTTTTCTATTCATCAGCATAGAGATGCCCCATCAGATCGGTGTGATACATGCCCGACAAGAACTCGTCGTTTGCCAGCACGTCGAGCTGAAGCTCGCTGTTTTCGCTCACGCCCTCAATCACGAGCTCGCCCAGGGCCGAGCGCATCTTGCGAATGGCGCCGTCACGCGTGGGCGCACACACGATGAGCTTGCCGAGCATGGAGTCGTAGTACGGCGGAACTGTCGCACCGATAAACATGGCGGAATCCCAGCGCACGCGCGGACCACCCGGCACACGCAACGCGGTGACCGTTCCGCATGACGGCAGAAAGTCCGGCGTTTCGGCATTGATGCGGCACTCCATGGCGTGGTTGCGGACCGGCATGTCCTCCTGCTCAAAGGGCAGAGGCTGGCCGGCTGCCACGCGCAGCTGCCACTTGACCAAGTCGGTATCGGTCACAAACTCCGTAACCGGATGCTCCACCTGCAAGCGCGTGTTCATTTCCATAAAGTAGAAATTGCCGTCGTCCGAATACAGGAACTCGATGGTACCGGCTCCTTCGTAGCCGACGGCACGAGCCAGGTCACGCGCTGCCTTGTGCATGCGAGCACGAATGTCGTCGTGTCCGTCGAGGCACGGCGCGGGGCTCTCCTCAATCAGCTTTTGGTTGCGGCGCTGCACCGAGCACTCGCGCTCGCCGAGCGAAAACACATGGCCCTGCTTATCGGCCATAATCTGCACCTCAACATGGTTCGCCGGCGCGACGAACTTCTCCATGTAGCACTCGCCGTCGCCAAAAACGGCCTCGCCCTCGGCACGCGCCTCGATAAACGCCTTTGCCGCGTCTTCCACGCGCTCGACCTTGCGAATGCCGCGACCGCCACCGCCCGCGCGCGCCTTAATGAGCACGGGACAGCCAATGCGCTCGGCCTCGGCCGTCGCCTCCTCGGGACTTTTGAGCAAATCGCAGCCCGGCACGATGGGCACGCCCGCCGCGGCAGCCGTTCGACGTGCGGCGTCCTTGTCGCCCATGCTGTCGATCACCTCGGCCGAAGGACCAACAAACGCCAGGCCATACTTGTCGCAGTCGCGCACGAAGCTCGCCTTCTCGGAGAAAAAGCCATAGCCGGGATGAATTGCCTTAGCTCCCGACTTTACGGCACAGGTGAGCACAGCATCGTCGTTGAGGTAGCTCTCGGCAAGACGCGGACCGCCGATACAATACGCCTCGTCGGCAAGCTGCACGTGCAGCGCGTCCGCATCGGCCGTGGAATAAACGGCGACGGTCTTGATGCCCATATCGCGGCACGCGCGGATAACACGGACCGCGACTTCGCCGCGGTTGGCGATGAGCACTTTGTCGAACATGAAGCCTTCCTTAACTTTCGTGCATGAGTGCAAAAGACATATCGGCGCGGCAGCAAACCTCACCGTTGACGCTCGCAGTACCCGTCGCAAAGCGGAACGGCCCGCGCGCACGCGTGATGGAGCACACCAGATCCACCGTGTCGCCCGGGCGCACCGGACGCTTAAAGCGCACCTTGTCCAGACTCGTGTAGA
>CABUZE010000004.1 GCA_902495955.1 uncultured Collinsella sp.
GCGCCTTCGCCACCGTACTTCTGCGAGTTGGCTTATAAAAGATGGCGTGCCGCCCCGTTTGGGGCGGCACGTTTTTGTTTGGGGCGGCGCTTTTTTGTTATAACGCGATCCTGCTTAGACGAGCTTGCACTTCTGGAATGATCTTCTCGAACATTACCTCCGCCTCGGAAAAACCCTCTTCATTGAGACCGCGCGCGGCATCTCTTAGCGCGTCTGGAACCTCATTGCAGGTATCAGCAATCATTCCGGCAACAATTCCCCCGGGCAAACCCGCCCCAATCATTTGGCTCATCACCGACCCGCGCGTTACGTCGTCAATCTTGCGGCTCCCACCAAACGAGACGCCCATCTCACGAACGAGGCCGGGATAAACCGTTGTACACAGCACGTCGTAGAGCGGCGCCAACCTCACCTGCTTCCAACTTTCGTCCCATACGAGCGACCAGTTCTTTAGATGGTTATCGCAGTTACCTACGGCATAGTCGAACAGCTGGTTATAGCCGACAAGGAACCTGTCCTCCATTTGATTCGTCGACGCCCTTCGCACCGCATCGACGATAAGCCCCAGGTAATTGACGCCCGTCGGCTCATATTTAAGCTCACGCGAGATGCCCTTGGCCTGACAAACATCCTCCTGGTGCAAACGGTATGGGATTGGCAATCCGTCAACCGAGCATCCAGCATCAGGCGTTACTCGGTCAAATCGCCTCACGGCGATAATTGGCTCGGCATCCTCAACTCGGATAAGAAAACACTCTTCGGCCGATAGGTCCATCAGAGAGGCGGCTCTCACGCACATCGCTTCGCACACCGTCTCGCCCGGGAACGTTTTCGACCCCGCCTTGAGAATGTGCGTAGATGGGGCCGCTCCATGAGGCAGGTACCATCCGCCACATGGATCATCGCCCGTATGGTAGAGACCGACCTTCGCCTGAGCACCTGCAAGGGAAATTCGACTCTCTAGCGCTAAATCAAAAGCAACCTCCGCCGGCGCGTATGCCAGCCCGCTTAGCTGTCCCGCACTTATCTCTTCATAGCCCATTTCGAGACTTTCGGCCGAAGGCTCACGCGTCAAAACCAGAGCGCCGACAGGTTCATCGCGGACTAAATCGAGCACCTTAAAGTAGTCTCCGCGTTCCGCTCGCGCCCTTTTCTCAAGGTCCCTGTTGAGCTGCCCCTCCGGAATGATGCCGGAGAAAAAGGAACCCGTTGCGTCCGGACTAAATGTCTCGGCCGACAACGGCAGCGAGGTCGAAATCGGGGCCGCATCACCGCTCTGGAGATATTCGGGGCTATAGGTGAATGTCGGAAACCCCGCGTTTTCCTCCAATATGCCAACCAGCTGGTAAGACCCATTAAACTCACGGTGAACGAACAGCGTGCCATCCATTACTTCCCCCTCACCTTCAGAATAAAATCAATATCCACGATGGAGGCGTAATCGAAAATGACACCAATTTCGACCGTTGTCCGCCCCCGTTCGATATCACCAATCACACGAAGGCTGCGACCCGTCATAGTCGCGACGTCACGTTGAGTCAAGCCGAGCTCACGCCTTCTGAGCCTAAGGGCCTTCCCTATCTCGGCGGGATCGAAAACCGTGCGCTCCGAGAAAGCGACTTCCGACGGTTTGAGCTTGATGCGCCCATCCAGCTTTTTAATCGTTGTCACCGTTCTCATGACGCCTCCAGCTATATTCCTGTTCGTGAACATAGTATAAACCTGTAGCACTATGTTCATGTACGGGAATATAGCGTTGACTACATTAGCAATGTTCCCGTTCAGGAATATAGCTGCCGAAAAGCCTGATTTCTTCTTAAATGGGAAAATCCTGAACGGCTACGCCATACGGGCTAACTACTCAAAGTATTGGAACTTGTTGGTTGAGAAGGCGAACGTGACGACGAAGCCCTCGCCCGGCTCCGATGCCGCGGTGACGTCGATGCCCATCTTGGAGCACAGGCGCGCCACCAGGTAGAGGCCGATGCCCGTTGCGCGCTTGGTGGTGCGGCCGTTGTCGCCGGTAAAGCCCTTCTCGAACACGCGCGGCAGGTCTGCCGCGCACACGCCGCAGCCGTTGTCCGCGACGGTAAGCTCGATGCGCTCGCTTGCCAGGCCCTCGTCCAGCAACGCACCCGAAAACGTGATCTTCGCACCATCCTCACGCGCATATTTAATGCTGTTCTGAATGAGCTGGCCCAGAATAAACTCGAGCCACTTCTCGTCGGTAAAGACCTCAAAGTCGAGGTTCTCGCACACCGGCGCCACGTGCGCCGCGATGAGCTCGCGCGCGTTGGCCTTAATCGCGCCCGTCACCAAGGTCTTGAGGCTCCAACGGCGAATCAGATAGTCGCGCTCCACGACTTCCGAGCGCGCATAGTAGAGCGCTTGGTCGATATAGCGCTCCACGCGAGCCAGCTCACGGCCCAGGTCATCCACACGCGACAGGTCGTCTTCGCTGCCGTCCAGGTTTTCCAAAATCAGGTGAGCCGCCGCCAGAGGAAGCTTGGCCTCGTGGACCCAGCTCTCGATATAGTCGCGATAGTCATCGGTCTGACGCCGGCCTTCGGCAACCTCGTCGCAAGCGGCTTTGCCCACCCGGCGCAAGACCTCGTACTCGAGCTCGCCCTCGGCATAGGTCGGGCATTGCACCATCTCCTGCACCCATGCGGGACTCTCGAGCTCCTCTGCCGCACGCTCCAGCTGGCGCAGAAAACGACGACGACGCGCGTACTCGATCACGATGCCGAGCATATCAAAGATAAAGGAAACGCCAACCGCCACGACCACGATAGAAACGGGTGCGCCGGCGACCGTCAGCACAAAGCAGCTCAGCAGCACGCCGCACGTCCACACGGCGACGGGAAGCAGCGCATCTTTAAAGAACTTGGCAAACGACATAGCCGGCCCCTAGACCGAATAGCCTTGGCCGCGGTGCGTCGTCAAATACCCCTTGATGCCGATTTTTTCGAGCGTGGTGCGCAGGCGGTTGATGTTAACGGTAAGCGTGTTGTCGTCCACGAAAGCGTCGGAGTCCCACAGGTCCTGCATGATGGCCGAGCGCGAAACGATCTTGCCCGCGCGGCTCAGAAGCAGCGAGAGGATACGCAGTTCATTTTTGGTGAGCTCGGTGCTAGTGCCGGTTTGCGTATTGGTGACCATGGAGCGGGCGAGGTCAAGCTCCAGTCCCTTGTGGACGAGCGTACTGCGCTCGCCTGCCGCCGAGGTGCGACGCAGCAAGGCATTGATGCGCGCCACGAGCACACGGGCGCTGTAGGGCTTGGGAACAAAGTCGTCCGCGCCGAGCGTCATGGCCATGACCTCGTCGATCTCGGTCGTGCGCGACGTGAGGACGATGATGGGGACCTCGGATTCGCGGCGAACCTCATGGCAGATATGCTGGCCGTCCTTGACGGGAAGCGTGAGGTCGAGCAGCACCAGGTCGGGCGCGGCGGCGAGAATATCGCGCGAGACATGCTCAAACGATTCGCAGGCCTCGATTTCAAACCCGGCGCGGGCAAGAATGTCGACAAGCTCACGACGAATGGGCTCGTCGTCCTCAACGACATAGATCAGCGCCATGTGTCCTCCCATTTCGCGTAACTTGCACCTTCCACACCATTATGCCCACGGCGTCGCGGCGATACGACCCCGTGGGCACCTAATATGACAAAAGTGTTCGGTAGCCTTGAGAGAAAATAGGGGCCCTCGGTCCTAAACCGATCGGCCCCGTCACTTCGACCTCGAGCCTCGAGCCTCTACTCGAGCGTACGCATGTACGCGGAGATGGCATCCAGGCCCTTCTGCAAATCGTCGGTGTTATCGGAGTATGCATAGCCGATGCGCATACTCTTGGGCTCCTCGAAGCAATCGCCCGGGGTGACGAGCGCGCCGGACTTCTTAATCATGTCGATGCAGAACGTCCTGGAGTCGATGTCGTAGTCGTAATACACGAGCGCGGTGGTACCCGCCTCGGGCTTGACGAACGACAGGTGTGGCTCGCTCTCGACCCACTTCTCCAGAACAGCAAGGTTCTGACGGACGATGCGACGACTGCGCTCAAGAATCACGGAAGCGTTGCCCAAAATCAGCTCCGCCACCGTCTCGCTGAATATGCCGGCGGAAATCAGGTTGTAGTCGCGATGCGAGAGCAGCGCGCGACGAAGTTCTGGGCTCTTGGTGACCGCCCAGCCCAGACGCAGGCCGGCGAACGACCAGACCTTGGACATGGATGCGGTGACGACAGCCTTGTCGTACAGGTCGATCACGGACTCGCAGTATTCATCCGTCTGAGTAAGCAGACGGTAGACCTCGTCGCAGAGCAGCCATGCGTCGTGTTTGCGCGCAACCTCGACAATCGCCTTGAGGGTATCGGTGTCGAGCAGGGCGCCCGTGGGGTTGTCCGGGTTATTGATGCAGATGAGCTTGGTATCGTCGGTCACCAGGGCATCGAGCGCGTCGACGTCGACGTGGTAGCCGTTCTTGCGATCGAGCTGAAGGATATCGACCTTCGCACCGCACATCTCGGGAATCGAGTAAAGCTGCTGGTAGGTGGGCTTGACGGAGACTACATGATCGCCCGGTTCGACGAGCGTGGAAATAACCAGGGAGTTGGCACCGGTCGCGCCGTGCGTGGGCACGATATGCCCGGGCTCGACCGTCTTATAGAGACGCGCGACCCCCTCGAGGAAGCCGGGCTGCCCCTCGATGTCTCCGTAGGTGAATCGGCGCGAGCACAGGCTATCGAGCCACGCCTTCTTGTCAGTGTTCGTATGCTCGAACAGCTGGTCGAGCGTGAGGGAGTAGACGCACGTCTCTGCAACGTTGTGGGTGCACTTGGTCTCCCACTCGTTCATCCACTGCTCGACGGCGAAATCCTTGATCTGCATTGTCGTTTCCTTTCCTTGACTTTCTTACAGCTCCACCACGGTACCCAGCCCCGCCTCGACGGCGCGGTCGTAGGCGATTTTCGATGCCGAAAGGTCCTGAACGGCGATGCCCGACGTATCGAACACCGTCACCTGCTCGTCATCCGAGCGCCCCGTAGCCGCGCCGGCGATGACTTCGCCGAGCTCCGCTTTGATGTCCTCGGGCGTGATGGCGCCCTCGGCAACCGGAATCTCCAGCTCACCGGACGCGACCGATTGCTCGCGGTCGTCGACGTAAACAGCGGCACGGGCGACAAGCGCCGAGGCGAGCTCCTGCTTGCCGGGCATGTCGGCACCGACGCAGGAGATATGCGTACCAGGACGCACCCATGAATCGAGAATGATGGGCTTGGTCGCCGGCGTGATCGTCACGATGATGTCGGCCTCCGCCGCGGCACCTTGGCCGTCAGCCGTCGCCTCGATGGAATAGGTGGATGCCTCGCGAGCATGCTCGCAGGCGCCCAAGATATGGGCGACCTCGCCTCGCATGCGCTCGACGCGGGCCTCGGGCGCGGCATCGGAAACCGGCTCCCACACCTTGACCTCGCTCACCTTGGGACAGGCGGCGAGCACGCCCGCCACCATATAAGTGCTCATATGACCGGCACCCACAACAAGCAGTTTGGACGCATCCGCCCGAGCCAGCCACTTGGCACCGAGCGCAGCGGCGGCACCGGTGCGAAGTCCAGTGACGGCGGAGGCATTGAGCAGCGCCAACGGCTCGCCCGTCGCGTTGTCGCACAGCAGCGTGGTGCCAAAGATCTCGGGCAGCCCCTTTTTAGGATTCTGAGAGAACCAAGCGGTGAGCTTGAGGCCGAAGAGGCCGCTTCCCGCCAACTCGCCCGAGCGGATATCCATATCGGCCACGCCGGGTTCGAACTGCTCATATACCATCGGCCACGCAACGCCCTTGCCCGTTGCCTTCTGGCGATATGCCTCTTCCACGGCAGCGATTGCATCCTCGATCGTCAGCACCTTGGAAACTTCCTCGGCCGAAAGCACCACCATCTGCCCCATCATCGCTCCTTTCAGCGAAAGCTTTACGTTGCTTCACTGTACGGTTTAGTAACGATGCCGCCAAGGATCATTTTTTGTTGGAATCTACAACAATTCTCGATCTGATATTTTGTTCTATCAGCATGTATTTGAACTATTTCCCGCATGAAAGGCATACGGATATGCGATTATCCTATTTATACCTATACGTATTGTAGTGATTTACAAGGTGATGTTGATGCTATACACCATCTCGGACTTCTCACGGGAATATGAGGGGTCGGTCCGTCTAATCGCCGGCAGCGATGGCGTCTCGCGTGCCGTCTCCGGCGTCGGGATTCTCGATTATGAACTCATGCCCGGCCTCAAGAGCAAGTACCAGCGCGTCAACTTCAGCCCAGACGAGATCGTCCTCAGCACCTTCCTCTATGCGAAGGACGACCCGTACCTCATCACTGAAGCCGTGAAATACCTCGTCGCCAAGGGGACGAGCGGTCTTATCATCAAAAACGTCCTGCACATCCCGATTCCCGACCAAGCCATCCGCTACGCCAACGCGCGGCACTACCCGGTCTTTCTCACGACCGACGACTCACTGTTCTTTGACAGCGTCATCTATGAGGTCAAACGGCATATCGAGCAGCTCGCGTCCATCGACTTCGCACAGCGCGAGATCGATGCCCTGAGGACAGACGTATCGCCTGAGTCCATCTGCCGACGCATCCGAGGCCTCAACCCGTCATTTCTGGACGAAGCGGTCGCCCTGTTCGCATCGTTTGCAGAGCCCCTCGACCCGCGTACGTTTTTGCAAATCGAACGTCTCTGTGCAAAATCGACCCTCGCCGGATGCCACAACATGCTGGCGCCCTATGACGGAGGTTTGCTATTCGTAGCGACAAGCGACTCGGAGCAGGCGCTCGATGTGGAGCGAATCGTGCAGGCGCTCACGGAGCTCATCGAGGCTAGCGGTATCGATGGCGGAACGGAGGGGCTCGGCATCAGCGATATTCTGTTTGGAGACGAGGCTGTGGCACAGGCGATCTCGCAGGCGATTTACGCACAGCGCCTATCTTGTCAACGAGCCGAAGGTCCTGTGCGCTATGCGCAGCTCGGCATCCTGAGAACCGTGATGCCTTTTGCGGAAACCCCGGAGATGCGATCGTTCTCGGAGGCGATCCTCTCGCCGATACGCGAGCACGACAGCGAGCATGGCAGTGAGCTGGAATCCACGCTCGCCGCATTCATCGAGAACGACCGACGTATCGAGCAAACCGCCAAGCAGACTGGCCAGCACCCGAACACGATTCGATATCGCCTCGATAAGGTGACGGCTCTCACCGGACTGAGCTACAAATGCGCCCCGGAGATGGAGCAGCTGTCGCTCGCCTACGCCATCGAACGCGCTCGCTCACTTCAGTAAGCCCACCCCGCCTTGAGGTTAGGAGCGGCGGGCACGGAGCTTTTCGTAGCCGTCGGCAAAGAAGGCAACCGTGGCGGCGTCGGCCTCGGCGGCGTCTGTCTCGGTCGCGGGGACCACGCCGTGCTCGTCGCTCACTAGGAACAGCGCGCCCTTAAGCTGCGCGGGAATGTCTACGCGCGTGACCGGGATGCCCTTGGTCTGGGCCAGTTGCTCGATGAGCGTCGCCGTACCGCACAGGAACTCGTCCGTCGGCGCCACAAAGGCGAGCTCGCCGTTGTTGACGGCGGCGAGCAGCTCGGGCGCCACGCCAGTTTCGTCAGCCTCGGAGCGGGCCTCGGCGGAGCGGGCGCGCAGCGCCTTGGCCGACGTATCGGCGAGCGGCTCGTACTCCCCCACCGTCATGGCGGCGTTGCCGTTGATGTCGATCACCAGCATGAGCACGCCGTCGCGCGCAGTGTAATCGCCCTCGGCAAGCGACCACTCAACGTGCTGTTTGGCCCAGCTGAGCATGTTATGGGTAAGCGGCTCGCCCTGCACCAGGCGCTCGGACAGTGCGCGGATGTGGCGGTTGAGCATGGGCACCTTTTTGTTGGACATGCGCCAACGGCAGACAAGCGCGGGCTTGTCGAGCGTAAACTTCTCGACCGCCTCCTGATTAGCGCAAAAGTCCTCGTACGCACGCTGATCCTCGGCATTGCCAAACAGCTCGGCATCATCAATCTGGGGCATGGTCATACCTTTCGTGTTAGTCATTCCGTCCTCTTATACCAAAAAGACGGCCCTCCAAACGGAGCAGCCGTCTTTTGCGGAGATTATTTTGTCCCAAAGCGAAACTTAGTGGCGGAAGTGGCGAGCGCCCGTAAACACCATCGCAATACCATGCTCATTGCAGGCCTGGACGCTCTCGTCGTCGCGCTTGGAGCCGCCGGGCTGGATGATGCAGGTCACGCCGTGTGCAGCAAGCACGTCGACGTTGTCGCGGAACGGGAAGAATGCGTCGCTTGCGCAGGCAAAGCCGCCCTTCTCCACGCCCTCGCGCTCGCAGAAGTCCTCGGCGCGCTCGCAGGCAAGCAGCGCAGAGTCAACGCGATTGGGCTGACCCGGGCCCATGCCAATGCCGGCCTTGCCCTTGGAGACCAGGATGGCGTTGGACTTAACGCCCTTGCAGACCTTCCAGGCAAACTCGAGCTCGGCCATCTCGGCGTCGGTGGGCTTGCGGTCGGTGGGGAACGTAAAGGTCGCGGGATCCTCGGTCACGTGGTCGACTTCCTGCACCAGCATGCCGCCGTCGATGGAGCGCAGCTCCACCTGGGCGCCGTGGTCCACGCCGCCGGTCGCCAACACGCGCAGGTTGGGGCGCTTGGCCATGCGCTCGAGCGCCTCGGCAGTGTAGCTCGGGGCGATGATAACCTCGACGAACTGCTTGTTCTGATCGGCAAAATGCTCAACCAGATCAAAGGGAACCTCGCGGTTGCAGGCGATGATGCCGCCAAAGGCGCTCTTGGGATCGCAGGCGAAGGCGCGGTCGTAGGCGGCCGTGATGTCCTCGGCAACGGCGGAACCGCAGGGGTTCTGGTGTTTGAGAATCACGCAGGCCGGCTCGTCGAACTCGCGGACCAGGTTCCAGGCGGCGTCGGCATCCAGATAGTTGTTGTAGCTGAGCGGCTTGCCCTGGATCTGCTTGGAGCCCACGAGCGGGAACTGCGAGCTCGCGGTGTTCTCGCAGCCCTCGGCAAAGCGATAGACTGTGGCTTTCTGCTGCGGGTTCTCGCCATAGCGCAGGTCGTCGACCTTCTCCAGCGAAATCTCGAGCTTGGCAGAGGTGTCCGCCACGTCGCTTGCCTGGGCGGCGAGCCAGCGGGAGATGGCCGTGTCGTAGGCGGCGGTGGTCTGGTAGACCTTCACCTGCAGGCGACGACGGGTGGAAAGCGTGGTGCAGCCACCGGTCTCGTGCATCTCGGCCAGGACGGCATCATAGTCGGCCGGATCGGAAATGACGGTAACGCTCGTGGCGTTCTTGGCGGCAGAGCGCAGCATGGAGGGGCCACCGATGTCGATGTGCTCGATGGCGTCCGCGAAGGTGACCTCGGGGTTGGCGACGGTCTTCTCGAACTCGTACAGGTTGACGACGACCAGGTCGATCAGCTTAATGCCGTGCTGAGCCGCCTCCTGCATGTGCTGCTCGGAATCGCGGCGGGCCAGCAGCGCGCCGTGAACCTTGGGGTGCAGCGTCTTGACGCGGCCGTCCATCATCTCGGGATAGCCCGTGAACTCCTCGATGGGGGTTACGGGAACGCCCGCGTCCTCGATGGCACGAGCCGTGCCGCCCGTAGAGATGATCTCGACGCCAAAGTCGTCAACCAGCGTCCGTGCGAAATCGACGACGCCCGTCTTATCGGTAACCGAGATCAACGCGCGTGCGATCTTCACATCAGATCCCATGCAGTCCTCCTGTCTGGTACGCCGCCGTGCTCTGTGAGTCGGTGATACGTCGATCTGCAGCGCTCGCGCAGCGGCATTGAAAATACTGATTTAATGTAGCGCATCGAGCGCATCGATGCACCCCGCAACGGGCGCATGTGCAGAAATAGATTGCGAGCGGAGGGGATGGGCACGGCACCGGGCACGGTGAGTTCATGGAACACAGGGGCACCATAATTTGATGCCAATGGCGTGGTAGAACTGTGCTCGATATGTATCCGCAAAAGAAAGAGGCACCATGGTCTCGCGGGTTCTCTACCGACCGTTTGATACCGAAGACTTTGACGCCATCGCGCTGATTCTGCAGCAGCTTTGGCATAACAATTCGGATAACGATGAGTACAACCGCCTTGAGGCCGCGTGCGACCTCGCCTATTGCCTTTCGTCATCGACGTTTTCGCAGGTTGCGGTGATTGACGGCGAGGCGCGTGGCATTTCGCTCGCGCGTGCGGGACAGAGCTCCGGCACCACCGTTAAGGAACATTGGATGGATACCGAACGCGCGCTGCTATCGCAGATGCGTGAGCTGGAGCCCGATGCCTGCGCCGAGTATCTCTCGTTTGTGCGCGCAACCATCCGAACCAACAACCGTCTGCTCGAGAGCAGCCCGTTGCCGCACGACAACGAAGTCACGCTGCTTGCCGTGGATCGCGATGTCCATGGCCTGGGCGTTGGCACGGTTCTGCTCGATGCCGCGGTCTCGCACCTGTCCTCGCTTGGAGCGACGAGTGCGCACCTGTACACCGACTCCAACTGCTCGTGGAAGTTCTACGAGTTGCACGGCTTTAAGCGCACGGCCACGCACCGCGCCAACCGCGAAGAACGCCGTCACGACATGCCACGCGAAAGCTTTCTCTACGAACTCGACCTAACAGCCTAAACCCAGCAGCCATACCAACCCGGCAGTTAGGGACGTTCCCTTTGTGCCGGCACCCCGGGACACTCCTTGGCAGCAGCCACACCTAGTCGCTGGGGACAGTCTTGATCAAAACGACCGACAAAGCCCTTCTTAAGGTCGCTATCTAGGGGTTTACAAATGGCTGTGGACAAAAAACATCAAATATGAGTACTGTTACCTTTTTAGTAGCAGCGATTCGGGGCATTTTTGAAGCTTTTAGACCCGGTAGTCAGCCGGACGAGCTAACGTATTTCCTCAAATGTACAATAAAATGGACTCCTAACGAGAAATAATCTCGTTCGGAGTCCATTCTTTAGTACAAACAAATGTGACAATCTAGGCAACAGTACTCATATTTGGCATTTTTTGCCCACTGCCCCTTGCGCGAAGGTCCGCAGCGGAAAGTATGGCCCGTTTCGACGCACAAAAATGGGATGAATCTTCCCTGGCAACCGCCCAGAAAGGTCCACCCCAAAGCAAGCGCTCGCTAAAACGTTCCGCCGCCGCCTCCGCCAACGCCGCCTCCGCCGCCGCCAGAGAAGCCGCCGCCTCCGCCGCCGCTCGAGCTATCGGAACTCGAAGCCAGCTCACGGATGCTTTCGTGATACACATCATCGAACGAATCGAGCGGCGACTCGGTACCGCAATGATGGTAGTACCACCAGTAGCAGGGGTAATTGTCGTAGAAACCGTCGGCCTCGCGCACCTCGGGCGGCACGGCCTCGGCAAGCTGACGCAGGACTTCCTTCGAAACGCCCAGCGCCGCGCCCATCACCAGAAGTTTATTCCACAGGACCAGATCGCCGGGGACGGCTTCCTTTAGGCGCGTGAAGTCCTCGAGCCAATGCTTGAGCGCCTTGCAGCGAGCCGCCACCTCGGCGCCCTCTGGCGTAAAGCGGCGGAAGGTGAGACTCACGCCAATGCCCACAAGCACGATGGGCACCGAGATAATCGCAGCGATAACGTTTGCCTGCGCGCCATCGGTAAAGAAAATGGATCCAATAGGAATAAAGGCAATTAGAATGCCCAGGACCAGGCCAAACACCATTGCGACAATGCCGTCCGAGGCAACGTACTCGCTATCGGCCAGCTTGCCCTTAACGGTGTTCTGATAGTCCTCGAGCTTGTCGCCCACGGGCGTAGCGTGCTGCTTGACGTAGTGCTGCAGCTCGTCAAACGTGCGCGAGCGATCGCCGTTCTCGTCAGGCTTAGCACCGGCAAAGAAGACCTTGAGCACCATGTGGTCAATGCCCTTGGCCGACTTCCAGCCCGCATCACTCACCGTCACGCGATACGTCTGCTCTTCTTTTTCACGCCCCAACAGACCCTTCTTGGCCTTGGTCACGGTCGCCTGCTCCAGCTTGATCACACGGTCGTCAGTGAGCTTCATGAGCGTGGCGATATATGCCTGATCGGTCACCTCGTTCCAGCTCATGAGGGCCGAAAGCACGGCGGGATGGTCGGCCGAAGGCACATCGCGGAAATATTCGTCCTGGAAAAGCGGCTTGGGCTTGCGCTTGCGCAGCTTGAGCATAACGATTGTGCCGGTAAAGGCCACCGCCGCAACAACACTTAGCACGGCAAGCGCATTGGCAATCATGCGAGCGTGAGCGCGGCGGGCGTTAGCTTCGTCGGCCCATTCCTTCTCTTCGCTCAGGATCGTTGACATGCGCTCTTCGCCCGAAGCGGCAAGCTGCGGCACCCAGTCGCTAGGGAAGGCGATGCGTGCCTCGGCGAATTCGCCCTGGTGCACGCAGGGAATGGTATAGGTGACCATGGGCTCGTCCTCATCGAGCGACACGTCGCCCGTCAGCGGACCATGGCCCCATGCGCGGAAGTTATCGCCCTTGACGGCCGCCGTCCCGGCAGCGGCATTTGCGAAGCGCACTTCCATCTCGACATCGTCGGAATCCGCAGACCAGCCGTCACCCACGAACTTCCAATAGAGCTCGGCGGTATCGGCCCAGTTCATGACCGCACCGGTCATGGTGTAGCTCACGTAATAGATCGCGCTGTCGCCGCTCTCGTGGGGGCTGCACACCTTAATCCTTACGCCGTCACCGGTCTGCTCGACCGTGTAGACGCCAGAATCGCCCTTGTTCGCGCTATCGACTTTGTTAAACGCGGTGTCCTCTTCCTCGACACTCAGCACGTCAACGCCCGCCGTGCCGCCCTGCTGGTTGGCGCCCGTATTGATCTCCCAAAACACGCCGTTGATGTCGTCGTCGAAATCAAACTGGCGTCCCTCGACAACGGTCAGCGATCCATCGGCCTCAACCGTGGCGCTGATATAGGTTTGGGTCATGGAGTAGCCGTCGGCGTGCGCGGCGACAGGCAGCAGCAACAACGCAAGCGTGACGAGCACACAGACGGAAGCGAATCGCGCAAACAGGCAGCGCTGCCGACAAGTACTGGCAACGGGGGCGTTCATAGGCACATCCTTTGTCTGTAAAACCAACATCGCCATTGTCCCACGTTTGCGGGCACACATGACGAACATCTAGGCGACCGGAGTGCCAAACGGGATGAAAGTCACGCCCGCACCCCGACACTTGGAAAATGACCTATTGGGGACGGAGGAAAACGGATCATTGGGCTGAATCGACAGACAGCAACAAATTTGTCGTTTGAGACGCTCTTGGGCTGAGTCCCGCGCCAGCAATAGATACCACTTCACAGCTCCGTCACAGGTGTAGCGGCTTTGTGTGGGCGCGGCATACGTTGATTGAGTTACCAGTCGAGGGGCATAAAGCAGTTGAGCGAAAACGGTTTTCCCCTTTGCCGTTCGCTCGAGGATCATGTCCCCCTTTTCCGCGGAAACCCCGGCAGTTGCGAAGAGCTGCCGGGGTTTCCGTCGTCTAAGGTGCCGAGTTGACGGACAGGAATCAAAGCACCGAGTCTGCGGCCCGCCATACGCAATGCGGGTCCTCGACAACTTGCGGACCACAGTGATGCCTCCCTATCGCGCCCCGCGCTATACTCGTCCGCATGGATATCAAAGCACGCAACATAGCAACGCCCGCCGCGGACGCGCCAGCGACGCCACCCGCCTCCGCCCCCGCGCCCGTCGTGGGCCGTTTTGCCCCGTCGCCCTCGGGCCGCATGCACCTGGGCAACGTGTTCAGCTGCCTGTGCGCGTGGCTTTCGGCCCGCAGCCAGGGCGGCAGCATCGTGTTGCGCATCGAGGACCTGGACGATCGCTGCAAGCGCCCGGAACTTGCCGCTCAACTGATTGACGACCTGGCCTGGCTGGGACTCGAGTGGGACGAAGGCCCCTACTACCAGCACGATCGCCTCGACCTGTACGAGAGCGCCTTGCGCCAGCTGCAAGACGCCGGCCTCACCTACCCCTGCTTTTGTACACGCGCCGAGCTCCACGCCGCGAGCGCGCCGCACGCCAGCGACGGCACGCCCATCTACCGCGGCGCCTGCCGAGGCCTTTCGGCCGAAGAGGTCGCCCGCTGCAGTGCCCTGCGCGCCCCGGCCACGCGCCTGCGCGTGCCCGACATCGACGACCTCGCGGGCGACGTGATCGAATTCGTGGACCGCACGTACGGGGCCCAATGCGAGGCGCTCGCCACCGAGTGCGGCGATTTTTTGGTGCGCCGCAGCGACGGCGTTTTTGCCTATCAGCTAGCCGTGGTGGTCGACGACGCTGCCATGGGCGTCACCGAGGTCGTGCGCGGATGCGACCTGTTGGGCTCCACGCCGCGCCAAATCTACCTGCAGCATCTGCTGGGACTTCCCACGCCGCACTACGCGCACATTCCGCTGCTCATGTCGCCGGACGGCCGCCGCCTTTCCAAGCGCGATCGCGATCTGGACCTAGGCGAGCTCCGCGCCCGCTTTGGCACACCCGAGGCATTGCTGGGCTGGCTCGCCGGTCAAACAGGCATCGCACCGGACACCACACCGCGCTCTGCCGAGCAACTGGTCGAGCACTTTAGCTGGGACGTCATCCGCGCACACCGGGAGAACATCACCGTAACGGCCGAGTAGCCAAACGCCTTGCCGCTACGCAACATCCCAGGGCTGGAGTTCGTCGCCCAGGCGAACGATACAGTCGTAGAGCATGGTATGGCGCTCGGCCGGGTTGGCGTCGCGATGAAAATGGCCGTAGTACCAGCGCTTGAAGTCCAAGCGTTCTTCCAGCTCATCGAAAAATGCCGTAAGCCGATCAATGGCGGGGCAATTCCAGCCGGGTGCCGGATAGAGCGTGGGCGAAAGCATGCGCGTAGAGCAGGTGTGGGTGATTACGTAGTCGACCTTCCAGCCCACGCTGTCGAGCTTTGCCCGCGCCTCCTCAAAGTTGCGCTCGTCCGGCAGCTCCTGCGGCCACCAGCTGGAATACGGGATGCGATATTCCTTATCAACGCTCGTGGCGCCGCCCATGGTAAAGATCGTTGAGCCGTCGAGCTTAAAAACCTCGCCGCGCGTCAGGCGCCGTATGGGGGAGGTATCCGACAGACGCTGCGTCAGCCCGCCGTGCCACAGCTCCATGGGTCGCTCCGCCCAGTGATCAAAACGCTCGTGGTTGCCGTCGACGAACAGCACGGTATAGGGACGCGATTCCAACCAGGCGATATCGCCGCATTCCTCGGCAGAGAAATCCCATGGAAAGCCAAAGTCGCCCGCGACAATCAGATAGTCGTCACTCGTCAGACTATCCCCAAGCTCCCAGTCGCGCAGCTTTTGCATGTCGACGCCGCCGTGAATATCGCCC
>CABUZE010000005.1 GCA_902495955.1 uncultured Collinsella sp.
GGCGGATATTAAACTGCAAAGACGAGCGTCGGTAAGACACGCCGAGGTCGCCGCGGACGGGCTGATATAGGGAGAGGGCCTGACCCCATATCGTTGGGGCCAGGCCCGATTTTGCCTCTTGACAATGTCCTGCTCATATTAAAAGGAACGTCCCCAACTGCCGGCAGAAAAGGAACGTCCCCAAGTGCCGCCCCAATGACTACCATGGCAACGCCGCAGGTAGAGGACGGACAGCGAGCGACGTCCAGGACGAACAAGTTGGCATGAAAAAGGCGAGGCATAGACCTTCTGGTCATGTCTCGCCTTTTGAATGACAAATTGTCGTCCTGGACGTCGCGCAGCGTCGAGCAGTTGCGGCGTTTGGTAAAACGCCGCAACGGACTAGCTCATCATGGCATTCATCATCTCGTTGGTTGCGGAATCGTCGGCAGACCACTCGCCGTCGTCATTGCAGGAGTACTTGAAGGTGACCTTGGTGTCCTTGGTCTTAGCAGCCTTGGTCACATCGACCATAACCTGACCGGCCATCTTGTACAGCTCGTCATCGGAAGGCATCGAATCGAGCGCGGCGACCTTCTCCTGGTACTGGGTGGCAAAATCCTCAACGATCTGGTTCATGGACTTGCAGGTAATGGTGACCTCGGCAGTCGCGGTGCCCTTGTCCTCGTCGACCGTCACGTCGCCGATCTTGTAGTCAAAGCCCTCGAGATAGCTCTTGGCGTACTCCTTGGGATCGATGCCCAGCTGCTCGAACTCGTCGCCCGAGGCCTCTTCCAGGCCGGCGAGAAAGTCGTCGCCACCGTTCTTGACCTCGTCAAACTGCGTCGTAAGATCCTCGGTGATAAGCTCCTCAACCGAAGGACCTCCGCAGCCGGAAAGCACAACCACGCACGCGACCAGAACAGCCATCAGGGGCGCAAGCAGCAGCTTCTTCTTCATGACATTCCTACCAACAAGCGGCACCGCGCTTCCTGACGCGGTGCACGTCGTAACAATAAGGCCATACTAGCCGCTAACGAACACCCCCGGCAAAGCAAAGGCACAGACGGCTCGATTTATCGTCCGAACGGTTTACCGGTCCGCCCAACGCGCAATAAAACGTTCCGCCGCATTGTAATAAAAAAGGTGGCCGGATAACCCGACCACCCTTGCACATCCTTTGGATGTCGCAGTCTACTTGCGGACGACCTTAACGATGGCGTCACCAGCAGCGACGGCAGACTCGGCCTCGACGGTAAGCTCGACGTCGGCGAACTCGGCGGTGTTGGACACAGCCACGACGACGCAGTCCTTGTAGCCGGCAGCAGCGATCTTGGTGCGGTCGATCTTGAGCAAGGGCTGGCCGGCCTTCACGACGTCGTCGGCCTTGACGAAGCCCTCGAAGCCGTCACCGTTCATGTTGACGGTATCGACGCCAACATGCACCAGAACCTCGATGCCGCTATCGGACTGCAGGCCCACGGCGTGACCCATGGTGACGGTCACCTTGCCGTCGCAGGGAGCGTAGACCAGATCGTCCTCGGGCCACACGGCGCAGCCCTTGCCCAGGACCTCGCCGCCAAAGACGGGATCGGGCACGTCGGCCATCTTGATGACCTTGCCCTTGACGGGCGAGCACAGCACGTCGGCGCCGGCAGAAGCAGAGATGGAGGCAGGAGCAGCGGCAGCCGCGGGCTCAGCCTTCTTCTTAAACATGTCAAACAGACCCATACGTTTTCTCCTCTTGATTAAGCGCAACGTTATGCGCATGCCTATGGTGATTATAGTGCCAAATGATCAAATTGCTAAGGTGAGGGCTCGCATCACGAGCCCTTGCAAGCCCTTCCCAAAACCTTTTCCCCAGTGGCGCTCATATTGTCGATTAATCCTCGATAAGCCCCCGACGAACAAAAGCATTCCAGATGCCGTCGTCATCGACGTCGGTGGTCATGTAATCGGCTGCCGGTCCGACATTCGGCAGAACGCCGGAACTCAGTCGCCGGAACTCAATTACTCCAGGCCCTCAGCGCCGTTGGACTTGATGATCTTCTGATATGCGAAGAAGCTGTCCTTGCGGCGACGCTCGTAGGTGCCGGTGCCGTCGTCGTACTTATCGACATGGATAAAGCCGTAGCGCTTGCGCATCTCACCGGTGCCGGCGGAAACCAGGTCGATGGGACCCCACCAGGTGTAGGCAATCAGGTCGACGCCGTCGGCAATGGCCTCGCCCATGGCCTTGATGTGGCTGCGCAAGTAGGCGATGCGATGCGGGTCATGGATGGAGCCGTCCTCCTCGACCTCGTCGTAAGCGCCCATGCCGTTCTCGACCACCATCAGCGGAATCTCGTAGCGAGCATAGATCTCGTTGAGGGCAATGCGCAGGCCCAGCGGATCGATCTGCCAGCCCCAGTCGGTGGACTCCAGATAGGGATTCTTGCCGCCAAAGGTCATGTTGCCCTCGGTCATCTCGTGGTCCTTGTGGGTGCCCACGGTGCCGGACATGTAGTAGCTAAAGGAGTAGAAGTCGACCTTGCCGTCGGCGATATCCTGCAGGTCGCCGTCCTCCATCACGAGCTCAACATCATTCTCGGCCCAGAAGCGCTTGGCATAGAACGGGTACCTGCCACGCACCTGCACGTCGGAGCAGTACCAGTTCATGGCGTTCATCTCCTGCTGCGTGGCGAACACGTCGGCCGGATCGCACGTGGCGGCATAGGAGAGGATGAAGCAGTCCATGTTGCCCATCTTGAACTGCGGGTAATGCTCGTGGGCATAGCGTACGACGCGGCCGCTGGCGACAAACTGGTGATGCAGCGCCTGCATACGGGCCTGCGGCGTGGTGTGAACCGCCGAAGCCGGGCCCTCAAAGCCCTGAATCATGCTGGTCTCGAAGAGGTTGCCCATGTCCTGAGTGCCGCAGTTGATCTCGTTGAAGGTGAGCCAGAACTTTACCTTGTCCTGGTAACGGTCGAAGACGGTCTGGCAATACTTCTCAAAGAAGCCGATGAGCTCGCGGCTCGCCCAGCCGTTGTATTTCTCGACCAGGTGATAGGGCATCTCGTAGTGCGAGAGGGTCACGAGCGGCTCGATGTTGTGTGCGCGCAGGCAGTCGAAGACGCGATCGTAGAAGGCGAGGCCGGCCTCGTTGGGCTCGGCGTCATCGCCGTTGGGGAAGATACGGCTCCAGGAGATGGACATGCGGAACATGTTGAAGCCCATCTCGGCGAACAGCGCGATGTCCTCCTCATAGTGATGGTAGAAATCGATGCCGTCATGGTTGGGGTAGAAACGGTCGGGATCGATATCGATCGTGATCTGACGCGGCTCCTTGTAGCTGCCGCCCAAGAAATGGTCGTCGACGGAAGCGCCGCGGCCGTCCACGTTCCAAGCGCCCTCAAACTGGTTGGCGGCGGTGGCGCCACCCCAATAGAAGCCCTCGGGGAACTTGATGTTTGCCATGAGCTTCTCCTTTGCATCGCGGGTCGATAAGCTGAGTATCGCCCACGCGCGCGGCAGGCAGGGGCAGGGGTGCCAAACCCGACACTTCTTTTCGTTCTCAAGTCCTGCCGCCGCCCCGTCCCTGATACTTCCTGATACCGACCGAAACGTGCCAAAATAAACCTGTCCCTTTTTGGCAGGTTTGGCGAGTGTGGGAGTTCGTATGGATATCAAACGCAAGATTTCCGAGGCACAGGGCCTTACCCCTACCGAGCAACAGCTCGGCATTGCAGCCCTTGCCATCGGCGAGGACATCCGCGGACTTTCTATTAAGGAATTTGCCGCGCGCACCAATGTTTCTGTTGCGAGCGTGCACCGTTTTTGCAAAAAGCTCGGCCTCGAGGGCTTTAAGGATCTCAAAGTCGAGCTCATCCGCCTGGCAACCGAATCGGGCAATCGGCGCGACGTGGACATCAACTTTCCCTTCGACGCCACGTCCACCCCTGCGCAGGTTATGGAGCGCATGGAGGGGCTCTACCAGACCACGCTGGCCGAAACGCAGGAACTGCTCGACCCCACGCAGCTTGACCACGCCGCCAAGCTCATCGCGAACGCCCGACAGGTCGACATCTACACGGGCTCGCACAACCTCTATCCAGCGGGAATGTTCCGCGATCGCCTGCTCTCCGCCGGTAAAAGCGCGACGTGCCACAACGGTGGCGAGGCCCAGGTGCGAACGGCGCTCGCCTCGGGTCCCGACCATGCGGCAATCGTCATCTCCTACAGCGGCCTTGCCCCCAACCTCAAGGACATCTTGCCGATCCTCAGCAGTCGGCATGTCCCAGTCATCGTCATCGGCACACCTTATTGCGCGCGCATTCACCCCGGCTTTGCCGCCTACCTTACGGTGAGTGACCACGAGAGCATGACGCATCGCATCACGCAGTTCGCCAGCCACATCGCCGTGCAATACGTGCTCGATTCGCTCTACAGCAGCTACTTCGCCAAAGATTACGCCCGCTGCTCCGAGTTCCTAGAGCGCTCATTCCCCTACACCCGCCTCCCGGGGCTTAAGTAGCGACGAGCGTGGTTCTCGGACGCTTATCTAACGAGAGCAAGTAGTCATTTAAGAACGTCCCCAATGACTACCCATCCGGAGCAAGGCAACACCGCAGGTAGAGGACGGACAGCGAGCGACGTCCAGGGCGAACAAGTTGGCATGAAAAAGGCGAGGCATTGACCCTCTGGTCATGCCTCGCCTTTTGAATGACAAATTGTCGCCCTGGGCGGCGCGCAGCGTCGGCCGGTTACGGCGTTTGGCAAAACGCCGTAACTAACGAGCTCCGTACTGCTCGTAGTAAGCGTCGATGGCGGCCTTGAGCTCGTCGTCGATGACGACCTTACCGTCAATCTCGTGGTTGTAGAGGGTCTCGACGACCTCGGCCATGGAGACGATGCTCGCGACGGGGAAACCGTACTTGGCCTCGATCTCCTTCTGCGCGGTGGTCACGCCACCCTTGCCGACCTCCATGCGGTTGAGGGACACGATGAGGCCCTTGATCTCGACGTCGGCAGCAGCCTTGACCTTGGGATAGGTCTCGTCGATGGACTTGCCGCTGGTGGTGACATCCTCGACCATGACCACGCGGTCGCCGTCCTGGGGCTCGTAGCCCAACAGGTTGCCCTTATCGGCACCGTGGTCCTTGGCCTCCTTACGGTCGCAGCAGTACTTGACCTCCTTGCCGTACAGCTCGTGGTAGGCAATTGCGGTCACGACGGCCAGGGGAATGCCCTTGTAGGCCGGCCCAAACAGCACGTCAAAGTCGTCGCCAAAGTTATCGTGGATAGCCTGGGCGTAATACTCGCCCAGCTTCTTGAGCTGATAGCCCGTCACGTAAGCGCCGGCGTTCATAAAGAACGGGGACTGACGGCCGCTCTTGAGCGTAAAGCTGCCGAACTTAAGGACGTCGGACTCGACCATAAACTTGATGAACTCTTGCTTGTAAGCCTCCATGCGGGCTCCTCTCGTAATCGCGTACGTGCTCTCCAGTTTAGCGCAGGCAGAGCGTCGATGCGGGCGCGCTTTGAGGCCACGGCATTCTGTAAGAGCTTTGTCGGAGACGATGGTTTTCTGAACAATGGGGGTTGACATGTCAAAACCCCTCATCAAGAATACGGGCGGATTGAAACGGGTACGAGATACCCAAAGCGCGCTGCGCCCGGCCTTAAGGAGGTGTGCCATGGAAGGCAGTCCTAGTCGAAAAACCTGCATGTCGCCCTCGGCACGCCGTGAGGATTCCGTATTCGCATAAGCGCCACGAACCGATCGTCAAAACCACCACAAAGGTGCCTGTCCCCTTTGTGGTGGTTCGCGAGCTTGACGTGAGCGACATCTAGGTTTTTTGAAGCAAATACGACACGTACGCCAACTCCCTTCAACAAGGAGGACCCTATGCTGATGCTCAAAACCGCCACGGTACTCGAAGCTATCTCCAGGCGCCGCCGCACGGCGCGCCCTGCCGCTCACACCGGCCTGTCCAAGAACACCATATTCGCCGCCACCCATAGCGCCGAGGACGCCCTCGTACTGCTTGACGCCACGGCAAACGGCCTCACCGCCGAGCAGGCAACCGAGCGCCTGGACGCCTCCGGCCCCAACACCATCGAGGCACCGACCAAGACGCTCGCCCGCCGCATCGCCGACGCGTTCATCGATCCCTTCGCCGGCATCCTCGCCGCGCTCGCGCTGGTCTCGCTCTACATCGACGTGCTCGCCGTGCCCGAGCCGCAGCGCGACCCCTCCACGGTCATCGTCATCGGCATCATGCTGCTGGTATCGGGCGGCATGAAGTTTATCCAGGAAGCCCGCAGCGGCAATGCGGCAGAGGCCCTCAAGGACCTGGTCTCCAACACTTGCACCGCCCTGCGCGACGGCGAGCGCGTCGAGATCCCCTTCGACGAGCTCGTCCCCGGCGATGTGATCCGTCTCTCTGCCGGCGATATGGTGCCGGCCGATGCCCGCATCATCACCGCGCGCGATCTGTTTGTGATCGAGTCCGCGCTCACCGGCGAGAGCGAGGCCATCGAGAAGACAGCTGCCATCACCGTCGTCGAGGGTGCCGACGGCTCCGCGCTGCCGCTCTCCGCCTGCAAGAACATCGTCTTTACCGGCACCTCCGTGCAAAACGGCACCGCCATGGCGCTTGTCGTTGCCACCGGCTCGGACACCTACCTGGGCAGCATCGCCAAGATGCTCAACGGGCGCGGCGAGAAGAGCGCGTTTGACCGCGGTGTCTCGAGCGTCTCCATGCTACTCGTACGCCTCATGCTCGTTATGGCGCCGGCCGTCTTTGCCATCAACGCCGCCACCAAGGGCAACGTCATCGACGCGCTGCTGTTCGCCACGAGCGTGGCCGTGGGCATCACGCCGCAGATGCTCCCCGTCATCGTGACCACGAGCCTGTCGCAGGGCGCCAAGGACCTCGCCCGCCGCCAGGTTATCGTCAAGGAGCTGCCGGCAATCCAAAACCTCGGCGCGATGGACGTCCTGTGCTGCGACAAGACCGGCACCCTCACCGAAGACCGCATCGTGCTCGAGCGCTACCTCAACACCGACGGCAACGAGGACGCACGCGTGCTGCGTCATGCGTTTTTGAACAGCTTCTTCCAGACCGGCCTCAAGAACCTTATCGACCTGGCCGTAATCGACCGTGCCGACGTGACGCCCTCGACCGTCGCACCCGATTCCATGCTGGGTCAGAGCCTGCGCGACCGTTACACCAAGGTCGACGAGGTTCCCTTCGATTTCTCACGCCGTCGCCTGAGCGTAGTTGTCTCCGACGCCCAGGGCAAAACCCAGATGGTTACCAAGGGAGCTGCCGAGGAAATGCTCGAGATCTGCTCCTTTGTCGAGGTCAACGGTATCGCCCGGCCACTCGCCGAAGACAAGCTCGCCCAGATTCGCAAGCAGGTCGCCGATCTTAACGCCGAGGGCCTGCGCGTGATTGCCGTGGCGCAGAAAACCGACCCGCGCTGCGTGGGCGAGTTTAGCATCGCCGACGAATGCGACATGGTGCTGATGGGCTTTTTGGCCTTCCTCGATCCACCCAAAGCAAGTGCCGCGGGCGCCGTCGCCACCCTCGAGGCCAAGGGCGTGGCGGTCAAGGTCCTGACCGGCGACAACGACCGCGTCGCCGCCACCGTCTGCGAGCAGATCGGCATCGACGCGAGCAACGTCTTGCTCGGCTCCGAGATCGATGCGCTCGATGACACCGAGCTTGCCGAGCGAGCCGAGAAAACCCATCTCTTTGCCAAGCTCTCACCGCTGCAGAAGGCACGCCTGGTGCGCGTCATGCGCGAGCTGCTCGGCCACACCGTGGGCTTTATGGGCGACGGCATCAACGACGCCGCCGCCATGCGCGCGAGCGACTGCGGCATCTCGGTCGACTCCGCCGTCGACATTGCCAAGGAATCTGCCGATATCATCTTGCTTCAGAAGGACCTGGGCGTGCTCGAGCGCGGCATCATCGAAGGCCGCCGCACCTACGGCAACCTGCTCAAGTACCTCAAGACCACGGTGAGCTCCAACTTTGGCAACGTGCTGTCCGTGACCGTCGCGAGCCTGTTCTTGCCGTTTTTGCCCATGAGCGCCCTGCAACTGGTGCTGTTGTCGCTGGTCTACGAGATCGTATGCATCGCGCTGCCGTGGGACACCGTCGACGACGCCTGGACTGCCCGTCCGCGCGCCTGGGACGCCGCGTCCATCAAGGGCTTTATGCTCGAGCTGGGCCCCGTGAGCTCACTATTTGACATCGTGACCTTCGCCGCGCTCTTCTTTGTGGTGTGCCCCGCCGCCGTGGGCGCAAGCTGGTCCGAGCTTGCCGCCGCGGGCAATGTCACGGGTATGGCGACCTTCGCTGCACTCTTCCAGAGCGGCTGGTTTGTCGAGTCCATGTGGTCGCAGACACTCGTGGTCCACATGCTGCGCTCCCCGCATCTGCCGAGCCCGCGCGACCACGCCGCGCCCGCACTGTGCGCTCTCACCGTACTAGGCCTGGCGCTCGTCACCTGGCTGCCGGCAAGCCCCATCGCCGATGCGCTCGGCCTCATGACACTGCCCGCGGGCTTTTTCGCGCTGCTCATCGGCATCGTCACCGCCTACATCGCGCTCACCCAGCTGGCAAAGCGCCGCTACATCGTCCGCCACGGCGAGCTGCTGTGACGCGCGACCCATCAAGCGGTCAAAAAGTCCCGCCTCAAATTAAACCGCCCCCATTTCCTGTGCTAAGGGAATGGGGGCGCTTTACGCCGGCCTTTATCTTTTTCGACAGCCTCGTTTGGCTCGCGCTACACCAGGCGCATGGCCTCCTGGACAGCACCGTAAAGGTTGGCGTCGTTGCCGAGCTCGGCCGCCTTTATCTGCGGCACGGGAATGCCGGCAAGGGTCCCTTTGTAACTCGCGAGGGCCAGCGGCATCTGCGCACGCAGGGCATCGACGAGCTCGGGATGGCACGAGATACCGCCTGCGATCACAAAGACCTCGGGGTCGAGCACGGCCTGCAGGTTGATGAGCTGTCCGTCAAAGGCACGAGCGTAGCGGTCGAGCGCGCGCTGTGCCGCCTTGTCGCCATCCGCAATCCACTCAAAGACGCGGCGGCCGTCCACCGGAGAACCCGCAGGCAGGCCCTTCTCGGCAATGGCAGCATCGCGGAGCGCACGCCAGCCGCCCGAATCGGCAAAGGAGTTTCCCATGTTCGCGGCAGTCGTGACATCGTTGCGCAAGAAGCTGAACTCGCCTGCAAAGCAGTGTGCGCCGCGCAGGACCTTGCCGTCGATGACGATACCGCCGCCGATGCCCGTGCCGATAGCGAGCACCACGCCAAAACGCGTCCCGCGCAGAGCGCCAGCCGCATACTCACCGAGTGCACAGCACTTACCGTCGTTATTGACGGCAACCGGCACCCCCAGTGCCTCGCGCATGAGCTTTCCCAGTGGGCAGCCGTCCATAAACGTGAGCGCACCGCCGCGATGGATCGCCCCCGTGACGTCTTCCTCGTAGATACCGCCGGGTGCGCTCACGCCTACAGCACTCACGCGCTCACGGTACGGTTCGACGAGCCCGATTAGCGCCGAAACCGTCTCCTCAGCCGTGGTAAAGCCCGTCGGCAGGCCCCCGCGCTCGCGGATGGAAAAATCCTCGCCCAGCACAGCCCATTTAACGGCCGTACCGCCCACATCGATTCCAAAGAACTCCTGCATATTCGCCCCTCACACGCCATAGCCCCGGACGTGCATCGCCGCGACCACCACAGGGACTGTCCCCCCCCATGATAGCCATGCGGTAAATCGCGCCCGGAGCCAATTATCTCTCTGTTTTACGCCTCTGCTTTGGTCAGACGAAGCAACATATCGCCGACGTAGGTCTCGCCGTGGGCCACATAACCGCCACGCAAACTGCCCTCCCAAAGAACGTCCCCCATGACCACTCATTTAAGTCTGTCCCCAAGGAGTGCGGCGGAATGAAAGGGACTGGGTTGTAAATGTTGGAGAAGAGCCGTTAGCGCCTGGGGGTCAGGATCACCAGGGCGTCGTGCTCAAAGGGATGCTGAGCCACGCGCACGGCGCCGTCACCGTTGTCGCGGACGGGCAGCTTAGCGATGCGCTTGTCCTCCATGTCGAGGACCGTTGCCATCCAGCCGCGCGTGCCGTCGAGCTTAAACTTGAGCGCCGTGGTGCGCGGCAGGTAGGTGACGACGCGATCGCCAACGCGCGCCACGCGAATGGCCTCGCGCGCATCATCGAGCAGCTCCTGCGCCGGAACCACGGCAAGCGCGTCGTCGCTAGCCGTAGCGCCCAGGCCGGCAAGCACATGCTCGATCACGCCAAAGTCCCAAACGCCCGCAAACTGCAGGCACTCTTGCCAGCGGAACGGCATATCGAAACCCTCGCCCAGCACCGAGCCCTGGCTCTTGCTGGTCTGCCAGTTCCAAACGCCGTGCGCGCCATAGGTCACACCCGCGCTGGCGCCGGCAAGGATAGACGACCACACGCTCGCGCGGCAGTCCTGCGCGGTGAAGCGCCAGTACACGTTGCGCGACGCACCCATCTGCTCGTAACAGGGCTCGGAGTTGACCATCGGCTTTTTAGGGTAGCTGGCGATAAAGTCCTGCGGCAGGTGCCAGGCCTCGGGCTGGCCCTCGTAGTTGTGGCCGGGCTGGAACATGTAAAAGTCCAGGCGGTCCAGGTACTGTGCCGGAATGGTACGGTTGCCGCGGTTGATATGCATGGTGCGCAACGCCTCGGGCGCGCGCTTGACGACTTCGTCGAGGGCGTCCTCGTAATAGGCGATCGCCTCGTCGCTGGTAAAGTCGGTATCGCCCGTCACCACGTAGACGGGGTCGAACTCGCCCAGGTTCTCGACGACGCGGGCAACGTGGGCGCGGACCTCCTCGCGCGGCATAACCTCGGCACCGCAATGCTCGGCAATCTTGGCGCCCCAGGTACCGGGCACGTAGTTGCACCACATAAGTACGAGCGCCGGACGAATGCCGTGCTCGACAGCAGCGCGGCACATGGCAGCAGCGCGGTCCCAGTACGCTTGGTTGGGACGGGACCAATCAAAATGCACGCCATCCTCGCTGGCATAGGGCCAAATGCCCAGATCGGGGCAGCAGCGATCCCACTGCGGCAGCGTGTTGATCTGCAGCACGTTCATGCCCTGCTCGGCGCGACGGGTCAGATAGTAGTCCCAATCGGCCTCGGTAATGCTCGTAATCGCGCTCCAGCACGTATCGGCAAACCAAAAGAACGGTTTGCCCTCGCACAAAAAGCCGTCCTGACGACCGTTAACGGTCAGCTTTCCCAAACTCATCTGCATGTCCTTTCGTTTGATAAAGGAGTTGCGAACCGGCAGATTCTTTCGCGGTAACCCCGCGCGAAAGCCCCTGGCGCTTAGCAAGCCCCGGCAAGCAGGCGCCGCGCCCCCCCAATCAGTCTACCTTGTAAGAAGGGCCCCGCCGGGCTTGCGCCTGACGGGGCCCTGTCGTGTAGGTAAGGTCATATGCGACCGAATGGCTTGGCCTTAGGCCTCCATCTCGGCGAGCTCCTCCTTGGAGAAGCCAGTGGCAAAGACGACGGCAGCGGCGATGACGAAGGAGATCGCCATACCGACGATGGCCCAGACGGTATTCATCTGGCCACCCTGCAGGTAGTTGGTGAAAACCAGGAAGTTAGCAGCGCCGCCGGCCAGGTAGTAGGTAACACCCATGAGGCCGGAGAACACAGCGCCGATGGCACCGCCGATAAACATACCGAGCATGGTGCGACGGAAGCGCATGAGGATACCGAAGAGCGCGGGCTCGGTAACACCGCCGGCGATGGCGGAGATGACGTAGCCCAGAGCAAGACCCTTCTCGTCGGGGTTCTTCATCTTGAGGAAGGCACCGAAGGCGCAGCCCCAGACAGCTGCCATAGCGCAGTTGGTGGAAACGAAGACGAAGGGATCGTAGCCGGCGGCGATGATCTGAACCTGGGCGAGCAGGATGACGGGCATGTGCATGCCGCAGACCACGAAAAGCTGCCAGAAGGCGCCGAGGATGGCCATGACGATCAAGATACCGATGCCGCCAAGGTCAGCAAGACCAAAGAGGGCGTTGGCGATAACGTTGCCGATCTCGTTGCCGATCGGAGCGAGGATGATGAAGGCGATAGGAATGGTGACGATCATGGTGCAGAACGGCGTAAAGACCGTGGACAGCACATCGGGCATGACCTTCTTAAAGAACTTCTCGATGAAGTAGAGGACCGGCACCGAAAGGATGATGGGCAGGACGGACTGCTGATAGTTGGCGGCAGCGATCTGGATGCCATAGACGGAGATGATTCCGCCACCCTCCTGGGTAGCGACGCTCACGACAGACGGGGCCATGAGGGCGCCGCCGAGGAGCATGCCGAGCACCGGGCTGGCGCCGAGCTTCTTAGCGGCGGCATAGCCCAGGTAGATGGGGATAAAGGTGAAGGTTGCCTCGTACAGGGTGGTATAGAGGAACGTGTAGGTCGGATCGGTGTCGGAGAGAACGCCGAGCATCGTGGGACCAAGAATCGCAGCGATGGTGCGGAACAGACCGCCGGCCATGAGCAGCGGAATCAGCTGGGTCATGGAGCCCGACAGATAGTCGAGGATGATGTTGGGCAGGTTCTTGAGCTCGAACTTCTCCTTAGGAGCGTCGAGGTTCTCGTCGACCGCGGCACCCTGCTTGACGCCGGACATGGCGACGAACTCGGCGAGCACCTTGGGCACGTTCTGGCCGATGATGACCTGGAGCTGGCTGCCGGCGAACTGGCAGCCCAGAACACCCTTGACCTTCTTGATCTTCTCCACGTCGGCCTTGTTGTTGTCCTTGAGCGTCAGACGCAGGCGCGTCATGCAGTTGGTGGCGACGGTGACATTTTCCGCACCGCCCACGAGCTCGAGGACATCGGTGGCAATCTGCTTGTTATCTACTGCCATGGGACCCCTCCCCATATCATCGTGTGCCTAATCGCTTGGGCGCAGGCACGCCTTTGGCCCGGTGACTATAACCCCCTACGGTTACCGAACCCTTGGATACGCTGTCGTAAACAATCTGTTTACTGAACGTTTACAGCGCTTAGTTTACACGCAGCGTTGAATTTGTGGCAGTTTTGCCGTTTGCAGTCCGGTGAACGGTAGGAAATCGGGGGTGAACGTAATTGAATGCCAAGGCATTACATATAGTACCGTTTATTTATAAATGGCCGTCTACGTGGGATTTTATATAATCTGTCACCCAAATTCCTTGTTGACTCATCAACAAAAGCCCTGCTAGATAGTAGTAAACGAGTGTTTAGTAGTTCATTGAGTGTTCGATTTGACCGTTTACCGAGTTCATCTGCTTATTCTCTAATTCTGCTTTACACTAAACATGTTTAGATTGTATTGCCGCGATTGTTTAGTATTTGCGGCACAAAGGAGGCAGCTCATGGAACTCAAATCGTGTACCTACGCAACCGTCACCACCTTGGGCGACTTTGGCCCCTGGATCAGCAAAGTCGTTCTCGACCTGCCCTGCACCGTGCGCGCCAACGATATCGATGCGAACACTTTCCATATATATGTAGAGCGTCACGAGCGCACGGGCGAGGTCCTGATGCGCAAGGAGCACGGAGCCGACCATGCCGCGCCCTCCGTGGGTTACATCGACGTTCTCGCCGCGTATCCGTGCGACGAGAACGGCCGCAAGCTTGCCGTGGGCACCCATGTGGCACTCGAGGTCGCCGAGCAGCGCCTGACCAAAAAGATCGAAGGTGGCGTCATGGGCTCGCGCATGCTCGATAACCAGCTGCGCATCACGCAGCTCGCGGCTCTTCCCGGCGACGACGGCAACGACCCCACCTGCGGCCTGATCTTCGATACCTGCCGCGGCGACATCTGCTCCGTGCTCAAGGGCTGGAGCAATGCCGTGCAAAAGACCGCCGTCAATGGCATCGCGCTCGAGTACGGCTTCTTTGAGCCCAGCTTTAAGGCAGAGGACTCGGCCTGCTTCAATCCGTTCGCGTCCGAGGACACGGTCGTGCCCCAAAAGGCCCCGCTCGTGGTGTACCTGCACGGCGCCGGCGAAGGCAAGGGTTCCACGCAGGGCGAGGGCCCCGCGCGCGCCTATATCGGCAACCGTGTGACTGCCATTAGCCAGGCGCAAATCCAGCGCTACTTTGGCGGCTTTGCCTGGGTGCTCGTGCCGCAATCTCCCACGTTCTGGATGGACAACGGCGTCGAGCAGCTCGGTCGCTCCAACCAGAGTATCTACTCCCCCGTGCTCAAGGCGCTCATCGACGAGTTTGTCGCCGAGCACGCCGACCGCATCGACACCGATCGCATCGTGGTCGCCGGTCTTTCCAACGGCGGCTTTATGACCTTGCGCCTGTGCGCCGACTACCCCGATTTCTTCGCCGCGGGCCTTCCCTGCTGTGCCCCGTGGTACAACGCCACGGACGAGGACGTAGCCGCGCTCGCCAAGACGCCGCTGTGGTTTACGCACTCCAAGGGTGACGAGCTCGTGTCTCCGCAACAAACCGTGCTGCCGCTCACGGCGCGGCTGCGTGACGCCGGAGCCAACGTGCACCTCACCTACTTTAGCCATGTCGAGGACCTGACCGGTGTGTATCGCGAGGCCGATGGCTCGCCCAAGAAGACGTTCAACCACGGCGTGTGGATCCACCAATTCAACGACCTGTGTTATCAAGACTTCGACGGGAGCAACGTACTCATCGACGGCGAGCCGGTGGGCTGCTGGGAGTGGTCGGCCAGGGTCAATAGGTAATCCGCCCCTTCGCGGGCACTGGGGTTTACCTCTGCAAACGTCCTCGGGCATGCATGGTTCGGCGCTTTGCGCTTCGCGCTGCGCCGGACCATGCCCCCTGACGCTCCTATTTGGCAAGGTGTTTTTTAGAATCCATTTTGCGCTCGGCCTCGAAGGCTTGCCTGTCCCAATCGAGCGGAAGTCCGGCCTCGACCC
>CABUZE010000006.1 GCA_902495955.1 uncultured Collinsella sp.
ACCTGAGCGTTGGACTTCACGACGCGCGACAGGCCGCAGACCTTCTCCATGGTGATGGGGTTGCGCTTGTGCGGCATGGCTGAGCTGCCCTTTTGGCCCTTACGGAACGGCTCCTCGGCCTCGAGCGTATCGGTCTTCTGTAGATTGCGAACCTCGGTAGCGATGCGCTCACAGGTGGCCGCTGTAGTGGCAAGCACGCCGGCAAGGTAGGCGTGGTGATCGCGGCTGATGACCTGCGTGGACAGGGGATCGTGGACCAGGCCCAGGTACTCGCAGACGTACTCCTCGACGAACGGCTCGATGGAGCTGTACGTGCCGACAGCGCCCGAGATAGCACCGAAGGCAACATTCTTGCGGGCGTCCTCAAGACGATCCAGATCGCGCTTGAGCTCCCAGGCCCAAGAGCCAATCTTCATGCCGAAGGTCATCGGCTCGGCATGGATGCCATGAGTACGGCCGGCGCAGAGCGTGTTGCGCTCCTCAAAGGCGCGACGCTTGCAGATCTCGCCGAGTTTTTTGACGTCCTCGATGATCAGGTCGCAGGCCTGGGTGAGCTGGTAGCACAGGGCCGTGTCGCCCAGATCGGAGCTGGTCATGCCATAGTGAACCCAGCGGCTGGGCTTGGGGTCGCCCTCGGGAACATCGGCATCGATGTACTCCTTCATGTTGGTCAGGAAGGCAATGACGTCATGGCGCGTGACTTCCTCGATCTCATCGACCTTCGCCTTCTCAAAGTTGGCATGGTCGCGGATCCACTGGGCCTCGTCTTTGGAAATACCGATCTTGCCGAGCTCCGCCTGGGCCTCGCAGGCCAAGACCTCGATCTCCTGCCAAATGGCGTACTTGTTCTCGAGGGAGAAAATGTGTCCCATCTCCGGGCGGGTATAGCGATCGATCATAGCGGCTCCCTTTTGGTTATTGGCACGTTGGTCGTAACCCATCCATTGTACCGTGCGCAGGTGCAAGTATGGGCAGCAGGCATTAACCTAACATTTTGGAATTGGAGCGGGCAACGGGACATCCGCGTATTTGCTTCGCAAATCCGCACCGGCTTCAGGCGCCTGTCGGCGCCTTCGCCTGCTCGCTACAAACGCTTCGCGTTTGCTTTACGCTCGCACCCTGTCGGGTTCGAGTCCCGGCGCTTTATTGAAAAAAGCACGGCACCGGAACGGTGTCGTGCTTTTACTTTTTTTGGAGCGGGCAACGGGACTCGAACCCGCGAGTGTCAGCTTGGGAAGCTGATGCCTTACCACTTGGCGATGCCCGCTTGTGTGTTGGCTAGTATAACGCGGTTGTCTCGTTCGATACAAGGGTGTCGATGCTTGTTTTAGCTGTGGAGAATCGTTTGAAAACCGCGCCAATTGTGGAGATGAGGACCTCTGTCTTTCTTTTCTTATCATCTTCTACCTGCACTTTTATCTGATTGTTGTATTTGAGCTCGATTTATCAGAAATCGGGCAAGCTTTTGGTCAGCTTCTGGTACTTACCCGCATGAACCATGACGGTAGCCTCATCCCAAGCGCCGCGGGCGCCCCGTGCGGCGCACGAGGGATAAGGAGCAGCCATGTCCAACGCACCCACGCACTCTGTCCACAGCGCAATCGCAACAGGTCCGCTGCTCCTGCTCCTCTTTTTTCTGATCGGCTGTCTGGCCCCAGGGGCCGCACTCGCCGTCGACGGGAGTGACGCCCTTAATTTCCGCACCATAAGCGACGGCTGCGGCCCCTTCGGTGTCGGTAAATACGAGGCACAGGACACTTCGATTTCGTACTGCATGAATCAAGACTGCCCCGGCCCCAGCAAGCCGGGAGGGCCATGGCGCACATATAACCAAGGCTGGACATGGCTCGATGACGAATTTGCCGCCATCGTCTGTCACGGATACCCCTCCAGTACATCCTTTGGGGGCCACAACCTGTCGCCCGATCTCGCCCGTGCCGCCACCCAGATTGCCGTGTGGATGCTCAAGGGAACCACACGCCCCGACGGCACCTATTCGTATACAAATAGCAAGGGAGTTGCCAGGAGTGGTAGGTTTTACGAAAACGCCGAGGCCGTAGCGGCTGCACGTTGGCTCTACGACAGCGCTAAGTCCGGATCCATTAAGGCAGCCCCACATCGAGCCAGGCGTTATCACGGCCCGGTCTCGGGCGAGGGTCGACACCAGGACATGCTCTATGTTCTGCCCGCCGTCTCCGTATCTTTCCAAAAACAATCGTCCCAGGCTGACATCACCGCCGGTAACGACACCTACAGACTCGGTGGCGCAACCTTCGATATCTTTGAAAGTGCGGGCGATGCACGTGTCGGCACTATCCAGATGGACGAAGACGGGCGTACACAAGCAACACTTTTGCCCAATACGGCATATTACCTGGTCGAAACCAAAGCCCCGGCAGGCTATATCCCTCGAAGCGACCGAATAGCCTTCACCACACAAAACAGCGGCGAACATGTCACTATCAACGAGCAGCCCGGCACCATCACCTTGCGTATTGCAAAAATCGATACCGCCACGGATGCCGGCGCCCAGGTTGGAGCGTCGCTTGCGGGCGCTGAATTCACCTGCGTCTCGCAATCAACTCCCGGCTGGACTCGCACCCTTACGACCGACGAAAACGGACGGGCAATCCTCAATGACGTTCCTCTGGGCACCTTTACCATCTACGAATCGAAAGCGCCCGAGGGCTACCTGATTTCAAACGACAGCTGGAGCTACACCGTCGGTGCCGAGCAACTCGGAGATACGGGCATCGTTGAGCTCGAAAGCCGTATTCCCAACATCCCCATCGCCTTTGACCTTGAAATCTCGAAGTTTAAGGGCCATGGCGATAGCGATGAGTCCGGCCTTGAGCAGCCGGCGGAAGGCGTCGTCTTTGAAGTTGTCAGCAATAGCTCCCAACAAGTCGTCGGCACGTTGACCACAAACGTTTATGGCTTTGCCTCCACCAAAGACCAGCCCGAAGCATGGTTTGGCGCAGGCAAGCGACCCGCCGGCGCTCACGGTGCCATTCCCTACGACCGCGCGGGCTACACCGTTCGCGAGGTTGTAGAAACGGTCCCCGAAGGATTTAAGCAAGCAGGGGAATGGACCATCACAGCAGAGCAGACCGCAGACGGCGCCGAGCTTCAGTACATCGTTGACAACCATGCCCTATCGACACACCTTCAAATCGTAAAGTGCGATGCTCAGACCGGCGGCACCGTACCGCTTGCCGGCTTTACGTTCCAGCTGCTCGATAGCCACCACGAGCCTGTCTCGCAAACATGTTGGTATCCGGCCCACAATGTAATGAATACCTTCACAACCGATGCAACCGGCGCCGTCACGCTGCCCGAATCACTTCATCCCGGAACATACTACGTGCACGAGGCATCGGCCAAGGAACCGTATCTGCGCGGAGAAGACCTGGAGATAGCGATTCCCGCCGACAGAAATCTGACACCGGTCGCCGTCGTCTCGTTCTATGACGACGCCGCAACCGGAAGCATCGATATCATTAAGACGGATGCTGTAGATGGGCGCACACTCGCTGGAGCCACGTTTGACATCCGCGCTGATGGCGACATCGTGCGAACCGACGACAGCAGCGTAGCCCTGGATGGCGAAACCGTCGCCACCGTCACAACCGACGAACGGGGGCAAGCGCGAGTCGACCATCTTTCGCTGGGATGCGGTACCGCTACCTACGAGGTCGTCGAAACACAAGCGCCCGAAGGCTACCTGCTCAACCCGACCCCACATACTGTGAAGTTGTCGTACGCTGACCAGCAAACGCCCGTGATCGAAGTGCGCCTTGACGTTTCCAACGACTACACCAAGATCGATGTCTCCAAAGTCGACGCGTGCGGAGGTCAGGAAGTGACAGGCGCCGAGCTTGTCCTCTGCGACTCCAATGGCAACGAAATCGATTCTTGGACTTCATCCGGCAAACCGCACCGCATTGAGCACCTTGCACCCGGCACCTATACCCTGCGCGAAACGATGTCTCCGCGTACCTACGACCTCGCCGAAGAGATAACGTTTGAAGTAAAAGCCACGGGAGAAGTTCAAACCGTAGCCATGAAGGATACCCCCATCGAGATCAGGGGAAGCGTCGATAAGCGCCAAGAGATTGCACAGCCAGTCGTAAGCAAACTCGTTGCCAACGGCGACGGAAAAAACCGAGCCAAAGCACGGGTCAACACGCAAGGCGCCTTCTCCTATACCATCGACGCCAAAAATGAGTCGAGCACCTGGGTCGACGAGTTGACCATCACCGACGACCTTGAGTGCGCCAAAGATGGCGCAGCGAAACTCGTTGCCGTTGAAACCCCTATTGCGGTCGGTGATCTAAACGGGCTGTGCAACGTGTGGTATCGAACGTCTCCGGCAGGAACAAGCGATACGGGCAGGCAGGTCAATGCAACGCTTGACGACGGGCACCACAATCCTTGGCTCGAAACGGAAGAGGTTGCAAAGCTGCTGGGCGACGATGTGCGTCTCGTCGATTACGACGGGTGGCACCTATGGAAAGCAGATATCCCGACGGACAAGTCCGTCACGCTCGATACGAAAGAGATTGATCTTACAGACGACGCCGTCATCACGGGCATCCGTTTTGAATACGGTGCGGTAGCCGCCGACTTTACAACCAGAAGCGAGGCGGACTCTTGGACCCGGGATGACCTTAAAGACGAACACGACGATCTTGACGATGCCAAGGCGGCCCTTAACTCGGATGCCCGAGGCGCAGTCGTGCATATGCAGGCAACGTCGTCCTATACGCCCCAAACCGCACTTGCCAACAGCGCGCGCGTCGATCTTTGCCGCAACGGCGGTGGCGATAAACTCGAGGCGCATGATGAGGACCGCGTCATCCAACGATGCGCCCTGCCTCAGAACCTGCCGGCAACGGGATCTGCTACCGTCGCCGCATGCATCACCGCACTCCTGACCTCGGGCACGGCAGCCATATGGTTCGCTCGCCTTAGGTTAGCCTCAAAGAAGCGCTAGCACGATGAAAAAGCGGGCGAGCCAGTCTCCCGGCTCGCCCGCCTTGGGCATAAACGATGAATCGGCTATTCAGCAGATGACGAACCGCCATCGATGGCTGCCTGATCGGACTCGGAAATACCGTCAGCACCCAAACTTTGCTCTTGCTCCACCTCTTCGTTCATTGTTGTCTCGGGCGTCGAGCCCTTAACGCCAACGACATACGCGGCCCCAAAACCCAATGCAACAGCGATCAGGGTCAAAATCAGATAGATGGGCCAATGGCGCTTGATGTACGAAAACACGCTGACTCCTTAGCGGGTCTGTCTACGAACGACGAATGACCTCGGTCACGACCTCGGACACCGTAGCGATATTGGTCGGATTGACGTTGTACGGCAGGTCATCCTCGGTGCGAGCGCAGGCAAGACGCGGACCGTCCACACCGGCGATCGTAAGGGCGCGACGGCTCGCCTCGAGCGCGGCATAGGCATCGGTCTTGGCATAGGGCATCTCGAACGCACCACAATCGACGTGGAACGACTTGCACACATTGCTGACAAGATTCATGATGCGGCGATCGCCCTTAAACAGCTGCTGCTCGCCCTCGACCGTCACCACCGAAAGCCTGCCGGCACCGATAGACTCGAGGTTGATGAAGAACACACCGCGGAGCTTGTCACGATGCGAGGCCAAAAACGCCCTCATGCCGGCGCCGTCGCAATCGGACGCGCCCGTTGCGACGAACCAGATATCGTGGCCGAGCAGCTCATCGTCACCCATGGAGGCAACGGCCGAGAGCATATCCTCGGCAGAAGCACCATCGGAAGAGGTGGCGCCGCCCTTCCAACCGTCGTCGTCATCCTCGAAGTTATCCCACGAGCCAATGCCGCGGCCAGACTTCTTGGCATCGTAATCGTCCTCGACGCCCAGCCAGTCGCTCATGCTGTCCTGCTCGTTCTTCTTTTTGCGACCGAACAAGCCACCCAAGCCGCGCTTCTGCGGCTTGGCGCCCGTCGAAGCAGGAGCCGAGATGGTCTCGAGCGGTTGTGCGCCCGAGGAGATGGGCATGGGGGTCGCGACCGGTGCCGATGTGGGCTCGGGGCCCTGCGCCGTCGCAAAGGGATCATTTGTCTGTGCCGAAGGATCGGGAAGATCGAACAGCGACGTGCGGGACGCGACGTTGGCCTGTTGCATCGAAGGCAGTGACGGATCGGGGACCGAGGCCAGCGGCGACGAAGAGGGCACAGGCGCGGAGGCCGGATCGGGGATATTCATTTGCTGGCGCGGAGGCACCTGAGACGAGATCTGCGCCATGAGGGAATCAACCGTCTCGTCCTGCGTGGGAGCGGCATTGGCCACCGTGGCACCGGGGTCGCTCGGCGCGGGCATGGTAAAGATCTGCGTAGAATAAGGCCTGGACTCATCCGTCTTGGGAGCCTCGTCAATCGCAGGGGCCTCTTGCTCCATAGCAGGAGCCTCGACCTTCTCGGGTGCGCTGGCCTCAACGGAATCGGCCTCGTCGACAACCGAATCATCGGCGGCGTCCTGGGCATCACCGGAGATGGGAAGGGGCTCGGCAATTGCGGTGCCCTGCTTCTCAAACGTCATCGTGGCATCAAATGACATGGTGCCATCGACCGGCTGCTGCGCCTCAAAGGACGTCGTAGCCTCGGCAACGTCTGCGGATGTCGGCTGCGGAGCCTCGAAGGACGTCGTGGCGTCGGCGACATCGACAGGCTTCGGCTGCTCGGCCTCACCCTGCTCGAACTCCTGTGCCGCACGCTCACGCTCGGCCTCGGCTGCCTGCTGCTGGGCAATGGCCTCCCGCTCGGCGGCCTCGCGGGCAGCGGCGCGCTTTTCCTCAAAGTCGTCGACGAACTTCTTGCCCTTCGCAAGGGCGCCCTTAAAGAAGCTCGAAGCGCTGGCACCAATCGAGGAGAACGCGGAAGCGATATCGGCATGGGGCGTTGTCGAGGGAAGCTCGGCCGAGAAATCGGTGTCACTCTCATAGGACACGCGCTGCGGGTACTCGTCATAGTCTTCGTCGGCGGTCTCGGCTTCAACCTGTGCCGGAGCGGCAGGCGCCAGAATATCCAGACCGGCTGCAGAATCGAGCGGGGGCTTTTCGTCAGACTCCGCGGCAGCAACAGGGGCAGCGACCGGCTCGGCGGGAGCAACAGCCGTATTGGCCGCGGGCGTAGGCTCCTGTGCAACGGGAGCGGGCTCCAGCTCGAACGTCGGCTCCTCGCCCTCTTCGTAATCGAACGTGCAGGACTCGGGAAGCATGCCGAGCGCACGGATGGCATCCGAACCAAAGCGGATGTTGCCGGCGGCATTGCGATAGAGCTTGGACTTGGGCTCGGAGACTTCGACCACCGCGGGCTCCTCCGCCGGCCCGGCGGTGGACGTTTCCTCGGTGGACACTTCGGCCTGGGCGGTCTGGTCTTGAGCCTCGGGCGCGATAACGCCGATCAGCGTCTCGTCGGCAGAGGCACCCTCAAAACCATCGATCTGTCCATCAAAAGCCTCGTCCTGCTCGGGTGCGTCGACAGGCGCCACCGGCTGGCCAAACTCGTCCTCGTCGTAGGAAGGCTCCTCATATTCAATGGTGTTGCCGTAGTCGTTTTGCTGCTGGGCCGCGGCATACTCGGCCGCCGCGCGCGCCATTTCCTCGGCGCGACGCTTCTGCTCGCCAAAATAGGTATCGAATGGAATGTCGTCGGGGAACTCGTTTTCGCCCTGATAGGGGGCGACATTGTCCATGACACCGAGCATGGCGGCAACAGAGGACTTGTTGCACACCGCGCCAGACGTGTAGGGAAGCACAAAACGGTTGGAGATGATATTGGCGGCGTTGGCCAGCGCCACAAGGGAGGCCAGGATAGCGACAACCCACAGCAGCACCTTAAGCACGCCGGGAAGCGGCAGGATACGCAGGATGGCGACAGCCGCGGGCGCAATCGTGGCGACAGGCAGGAGCTTGGCGATGAGCGCGCGATATGGAGCGTAGGGCTCGCGAGCAAGGAGCTCGGCACGGGGGGAATCATAGTGGGCCACCACGACGACCGGGCGGTTGCGCGGAGACGCAAGCGGGCCCGAGGCCTTGTGATAGGCGATGACATTTTGGCTCACACCGGTCTTTCCCAGGCGCGAAACCAAAGGATGCCCCGTGCGCTCGAGCACGTAGAGCACGGCACCGACAATGGACAGCAGGGTGCCGACCAAGCCGATACCGCCGCCGATGCCCATCAGCAGGGCGCCGGCAAACGCCAGAATACCGGTAACGGCAAACGCCAACCTGCTGGGCGCGGGAGCATTAAATTCCTGCACCTCGGGGTCAAAGCCGTGGTTGCGGAAAATCTGTGCGATATCCTCGGCAGCCAGGCGCTCTTCTTCACTGCACGCCGGCGTAATGCCGGTGTTCTGCAGCAGGTGGTTAATATAGTTCTGGGTGTTCGCCATGTGCGCTCCACATCCATAATCCGACAAATAGGCCCAATGCATGCACATTAGAACCGTATATAGTCGAAAGTATACCCCGAGCGGGCGCAAACGACCGAATTCGGGCCATCTTAACGCCGCAAGCGGACAAGGATATAGCCTAATCTCCATATCGGACTAAAATCATGGCATCAAACGACCTTCTCATGCGAGGATTCTATGACGGCAAGCGACGCGACCGCGACAATTAAAAAGGGGGCAGCCGAGCCCGGTTTCGATAAAACGGCTCAGCGCATCCTCAACCTTTTCTTTGTACTCAACAGTTCTCCCGAACCGCTGACGACCGAGCAAATCGTCCTGGATTCCGATTTGGGATACGGCTCGGGCAATATCGACTCAGACAAGCGCAAGTTCCGCCGCGATCGCGACAAGCTGCTCGAACGCGGCATCGTTATCAGGGAGGTTCGTGCTGCCGGAGCGCAGGAAACCGAGGAGAGCGCGTGGACGATCGACCGCGAGCACACGTTTGCCGCGGGCGGTCTCATCACCGCAGACGATGCCGACATCCTACTCAATGCCATCGACCAGACACTTGCGGCAGGCTCATCCACCTTTGCCGCGCCACTTGCCGACATTCGCTCCAAGATTGCCTACCTCACCGGCATGTCGACGACAGGAGAGACACCGATCCGCCGCTCTCCCGCCGTCGATGCGGTATGGAGTGCCTTTGCCGAGCGTTGCGCGCTGCGCTTTTTGTACCAAAACGGACGCGGCGAGCAACGCGAACGGACCGTTTGCGTCTACGGCATGTTCGAGCGCGAGGGTACGGCATACTTCTGCGGCCTCGACAATGCCACCGACAATATCAGAACATTCCGCTGCGACCGCATCATTCGCGCCTGGAGGCCTTCGAAAGCCTACGCCATTCCTGCGGATTTCAACCTCAACGATTACTTATTCTTTGAGTTCGATTTCGCCGACCGCCCACCTGTTGCGGCTACGTTCTCGTTCGCGCGTGAAGCGCAGGCCGATATGATCAGCGGTCTCACACGCGGACGAGGCGAACTCACGCGCACCGAAGCAGAGTGGACCTGGACCGTTGACGTGCGCGACTTTGAAGCCGCAGCCTCGTTTTGCATGGCCCATGCCATGGATGGCATGAGGCCCGTCGCCCCCGATGCTCTCAAGCAGGCGTGGAATCACCTCATCGAAAGGACGGTGCACGAACATGCCCGTGCGTAAACTCACCAGCGAGCAAAGACTCTCGCGCGCCATCGACATCATGGAGGCCCTCTACGCCGGCGGCGAGAATGGCATGACACGAGACGAGCTTTGCAGCCGCTTCGATATCACGGGGACATCGCTCGACGAGATTCTCGAGATCGTCTCGACACTTGCGGACCGAGAATCGGGCGCACGTATTATCTGCGAACGCCGCGGCGAGTACGTGGTCCTCACCGGTGACGCGGGGCGCGTGCTACCGCTGCGCCTGAGTGCCGCCGAGGGCGCCGTGCTCAACCATGAACTTGAATCATTGGGGATCGAGCCCCAAGCGGCGGCTCGAATACGGCGCGCCCTTCTTCCCAAAGAGCTCGGCTACAACCAGCGCGTCTTTGACACCGTCGCCCACGGATCGCACTGGCAGCAGCTGAGCTGCGCCATTCGGGACGGCGTTCGCTGCCGTATCTCGTATCGCTCGATGGATGACGCACAAGCGCGCGAGCGTTTGGTCGACCCCTTGCGCATCACAACAAACGGCGACCAAACGTATCTGATTGCCTGGGATGTCGCGGTCGATGAACAGCGTACCTATCGTATGGATAAAATCGAGGGCCTGGTCTTGACCGACGACTCCGTCGTGCGCCACGCACCGGAGCCCGCGACCCTCCATGACTCCCTCGCCCAGGCGGAGCGGAGCGCGAAGCTTCTCATGCCGCGCGCCTTGGCAGAGCGCCTAGACTGGCCCGGCGTCATGTCGATTGAACCCAATGGAGCGGACAGCTCAACAGTAAACGTGCGCTACGGCTCCGAGCGCTGGCTGTTAAGCCAGGTAATCGCAGCGGGCGGGGCCATCCGCATCCTGGATGACCCCGCCCTGTCAGAGCGTCTGTGCGATATGGCAAAATCCCTCGTCTGTCCGCTTTAGCGGCGCCGCTCGTGGCGTGCGCGCCACAGCTGTAGATAGTGCCCGATTTGTGCCGACTCGATGCGCTGATAGGAACTCGTGGGCAGCGACGTTAAGAATTTCTTGCCGTAGCCCTTCGTCACCAGGCGCGGGTCGGCCAAGATGAGTACGCCACAATCGGTCGATGAGCGAATGAGGCGACCGGCTGCCTGCTTGACCTCGAGCACGGCTTCGGGCAGCGAATAGCGCGCCCAAGCGCGGTCTTCACGCAGATTGCGCTCGCATGAGAGCGGATCTGTGGGGCTCGAGAACGGCAGCTTGGGGATGATGACGCAGCGCAGCGTCTCGCCGCTGGCGTCGAACCCTTCCCAAAAGGCCTTAAGCGCAAAGAGCGACGAGGTCGGTTCGTTGATAAAGCGATCGCGCAGACGGCGAGGAGACGAGTTGCGCTGCTGGCAGTTGAGCTCCAGACCCGCACGAGCCATCTTGGGCTCGACGCGAGCGTACAGTTCCTCCATGTCACGCCTGCTGGTGAACAGCGTGAGCACCGAGCCGCCCATGGCAAGATGAGCGTCGACCAGCACACGCTCGAGCGCCGAAAGGTAGCTCTCACGATCGCGCGGATCGGGGATATCCCCAGCCACGACCACGGCCATATTCGAATCGAAGTCGTAGCTCGAATCCAAGTGCAGTGACGATGATGTCGAGGCGCCGATGCGATCGAGGCCGACGGCATGGTTAAAGTGCTCAAAGCTCTTGGAAACCGTCATGGTCGCCGATGCAAAGATAGCCGTGTGAACCTCGGGCAGCCACTCGGTTGCCAAGGCCTCGCCAATGTCGATGCGCTCTGCGGTCATTGACTCTCCGCCGGCACGCAGCCTGCGATTGACCTGCAGCGAGTACACGTAGTGTTCATCGGTACCGTCAATGATGAGTTTGAGGTTCTCGACCAGCTCGTGTAGGCGGCGCGAGATATCACCCAGGTCGACAACAACCTCGGGCTTGTCGGCGGCGACGGCTTGTACCAGCGCGTCGACGCTCTTGTCAGCCTGTTCCAATGCGTCAATAGCAGTGTAGGCCGACTGTAAGAAATCATGCCAGTCGTCAGATTCGCGCAGCTCGGGGCCAATCCATAGGTTCGCATTGTCATAGCCCCCACGCGCACGGCGGCCAAGCTCGCGAACGCCGTCAAACACATCGGCGATTGCCATGCTCGCGCGCGCGGCCGGCGACGTCGCCTTGGCGGTTAGACCCAGGTAGAGCGTAGAGCCCTCCGAGGTTGCCAAATCGCGGGAAACCTGGCTCAGCGCACCGGTGCTCGAGCCACCCAGGCGCTCAAACAGAACGCGCGATTCATCCGCCGACACCACGCGCGCCCATTGACGGCGCGCCTCGCGCTCGATGGAGTGGGCCTCATCGATCACCCAGTGACGAATTGGAGGCAAGATTCTGCCCTCGGCCGCAACGTTGCGGAACAGCAGGGAATGGTTGGTGACCACCACATCGGCATGAGCCGCGCGGCGGCGGGCGCCGTGGACCAGGCATTTATCTGGGAAAAACGGGCAGAGGCGACGGGCGCACTCGCGCGACGCCGTCGTAAAGTCGGGACGGTTGACGCTGCGCCAGCGAATGCCGAGCGAGTCGAGGTCGCCATCGGCCGACTGACACACGTACGCCATGATGACCGCGACTGCCGTAAGCGTGTCGGCAGGATCACGCTTAGTCGTAATTTCGACTTGGCCACGGCTCATGCGCTCAAGCTTGCGCAAGCATGGATAGTGGTCATAGCCCTTGAGGGCGCAAAACGAGAGGCCTCCGTCCAGCTGTTCGGCAAGTTTGGGCAGCTCATGATACATGAGCTGGTCGGCAAGATTATTCGATTTAGTCGCGATACCAACCGTGATGTTGTTGCGGCGCGCGGCCTCGGCAAAAGGCACCAGATAGGCCATCGATTTGCCGACGCCCGTGCCCGCCTCAATCACGCGATGCGTTCCCGTAACGAGCGCGTCACGGACCTCGAGCGCCATCGCGATCTGCTCATCGCGCGGCTCGTACGTGGGATACATGCGATTAACCAGGCCGCCCGGGGCATAGTCCGCCTCGATTTCCTCGCGACTCGGCATCTTAAGGACCGGCAGCTCGTCCGCATCAACGCGGTCATCGGCCCGATCGGCCTTGAGTACGTCGGCGCGGGCGGCGCTGAGAGAGAAAATGGAACCGGGGTTCTGCCCCGCCAAGAACGAGAAGATGGGACGATAGGACCAGGGCACGTCGGGGTGCATGTCGGCCAGGCGCGCCATTAAGCCCTGAGGCAAGTCGGTGAGCGCCACGAGCAACACACGCCATACGCCACACAGAGCGTCGACGTCGGCATTGGCACGGTGTGATACCGAGTCACAGCCAAACAGATCGGCCATAAAAGACAGCTTGTGCGAGGCCAGGCGCGGAAGCGCGATGCGCGACAGCGCCAGCGAATCGATCCAGATGTCGCTGACGTTGACACCGCCCTTGACCGACTCGATAAACGAACGGTCGAAGGTGGCGTTATGCGCAATCACCGGGCAGCCGCCGACAAAATCGGCGAGAGCGGCCACGGCATCGACGGCCGATGGGGCATCCACCACATCGGCGTTTGTAATGCTCGTGAGTTCGGTAATCTCGGCGGGAATCAGCTGCTTGGGATGCACGAAGGTATCGAACCGGTCGACGATCTCGCGGCCCGAAAGACGGGCAGCCGAGATCTCAATCAGTTCATTGTCCTGCACCGAAAGACCCGTGGTCTCGGTATCGAGGACGATAACGTCTTCCTCGATGAGACCAAACGATTGGGTTTTGGCACGCTCGGCAAGCGTGGCATAGGAATCGATGACAAACTGCGGCGTTCCCGACGAAACAGCGTCCTCGATTAGCATGCAATGCCCGCTCGACGAAGACCCATACGGATCAGGCTGTCACAGACCTGCGGGAACGTCATGTCATCGGTGTGGCGGATCTC
>CABUZE010000007.1 GCA_902495955.1 uncultured Collinsella sp.
CTAATCCGCAGCGTCTATCCAACAGCCGCCATTGCCTGGTTCCTCTATATGTGGCTTTGCTTGGCGCAGCCCCATCCCGCATGGGTCATCCTCATCACCATCCCAGTTGTAAAAGCACTCATGCGCTGGTGCCGAAAGCAATGGAAACGCCGCAAACAAGCCTAAGCCGCTCCAACCCGTCAGCAATGCTTGGCCAATACCGCTCGCCCCTTCCGAGCTGCGGTGAAATACGGACCGTTGAGGACCTTGGAGCGTTTAACAGCCCCTATTTCACCGCAACTCACGAATGGAGCGGGCAATTCCAGCGCAGGAATTGGCATTTAACTCACCGCATGCCACGAAAAGGGCTCATCTACTACGATGAACTCGATGAGGCCGACCACATCCATCTTTTTCAAAAATCGGCAAGCTTTCTACCTGCGGTTTTACTTTCACCCTTTTCGGCATGGTTGAAGGCATTCGAATCATCGTAGTAATTAGGCGCATTTTGTAGCAAACGATTCATTCAAGCTCGAACTCGAAGACCGATGGTCCCCTCATCCACGGCTGCGAGCGAAAATACCAAATAGAATAAAAATCGAATGGCTAAGTCTGTTTGGCGAACGGAGGCAATATGGGCAAGGTAGCTGAAAGCGACTGGAAGCTGTTTAAGGAGCTGCTCCCAAAATGGCAAGAAAGCTATATGGAAATGCTCATCGGCCAATACATCGAGATACTAAACGGCGGCAGCGAAGCGTCTAGTAGATTTTGGGCGCTAGAAGAGCGCATCAATAGGGACAAGCTGTCCTCGGGAGTGCTAGCAAACGATATTCGCCGCAGCACCATGCATTATGAGATTGCCAGCTTGCTTTCCGATAACGTGATCACGCTCGACGACCTTGATGGTTTCACCGAAGACATTAAGGGCTACGCACGACGTTGCATCGGTCGGCAAGAACGCTGAGCGACATGCGCATCCACAGGCGCTATACTGCATAAACTGCCCCGTCGAATGTATATTTCGGCGGGGCGGTTGCTTTTTGCCCACAGGTACCCCAGGGGGCGGCGTGCAAATTCCGGAGTATTCAGCATCCCGGAGTCCGCAGGTGCGGGAACGGGTGCACAAAACCGCGCTGAATGCCCTGGTCCTGGACCCCCAATGCCTCAAGAGCTGGTCATTTTTTACAGAACGCGGCCCATGGTGCCTGCCTTTCTCCCAAAATCCAGTATGCAGGCACCCTCGGCTGCTGAATACTCCCAAAAATGCACGCCGCATCCTACCCCAGGCACCCGCAGCAAGAAGACGAATAGCCTCGACCTCCCTAGTTGCCGCAGGAGGCCCCAGGGCTTACCTCCCAAATCTTTCCGCAGGACGGAAGGACCCCGCCGCGCGAAGCGCGCGGCGGGGTCCTGACATGTCCGAGGACGATTTGGGAGGTAAGCCCTGGGGCCTCCGATGAGAGCAGTTTCGGCCGAGGCTATTCGTCGCCGAAGCTGATGCCCAGCGCCTTGGCCTCGCGTACCAGATCGCTCTGGGGGTCGACATACTTGAGCTTGCCGGCGACATCCTCGAGCGGCATGTGGCACATCTTGCCGTCGCGCAGGGCGATCATGTAGCCAAACTCGCCGTGCAGGCAGCCAAGCGCGGCCTCGACGCCGCACTGGGTCGCAAAGATGCGGTCCTGAGCATCGGGCTGGCCGCCGCGCTGCGTGTGGCCGGGGATGGCGACGCGGGTCTCGCGACCGGTCTTGGCCTCGATCTCCTTGGCGATGTCGTAGACGATCGACGGGCTCGTGCGCTCGGCGAGCTTCTTCTTGTACTCCTTCTTGGACAGCGCCGCGTCCTCCTTGGAGATAGCGCCCTCGGCGACGGCCACGATGGTAAAGCGGCTGCCGGTCTCCATGCGATGCTCGATGGTCTTGATGACCTGGTCCATGTCGTAGGGAATCTCGGGAATCAGGATGACGTCCGCACCGCCCGCGACGCCGGCATACAGCGGGATCCAGCCAACCTTGTGGCCCATGATCTCGATGACGAACACACGCCCATGACTTGAGGCGGTGGTGTGGATGTCGTCGATGCACTTGGTGGCGACGTCGATAGCGCTCGTAAAGCCAAACGTCATCTCGGTGCCCCAGGTGTCGTTATCGATGGTCTTGGGCAGGGCGATAACGTTGAGGCCCTCTTCGCGCAAGCGGTTGGCAGTCTTGGTGGAGCCGTTACCGCCCAGCATAAACAGGCAGTCGAGCTGCAGCTTATGATAGGTGTGGACCATCGCCGGCACCTTCTCGACGCCGTCGGCCTCGGGAATGTTCAGGCGCTTGAACGGCGTGCGGCTCGTGCCCAAAATGGTGCCGCCGCGGGTGAGGATGCCGCTAAAATCGGCGGGCGTCATGACGCGGAACCTGCTGTAGATAAGGCCCTGGTAGCCGTCCTCAAAACCATAGATCTCGATAGGTTCTTCGCTATTGGTCATAAGCGTTTTGACGATGCCGCGCATGGTGGCGTTGAGCGCCTGGCAGTCGCCGCCACTAGTAAGAAGACCGATCCTAAGCATGGTGAATCCTTCCGGGCAAGTTATAACATGCGCATAAGTTTACCCCCGCACACTGTTGATGCGGGGGTAAAACGTGTTAGCTCAAATGTATAGAAATGTAAGCAACGCCAGGCGAGCGTAAGGACGACGGTGCCAGCTCCTTACAGTGCGAAGGCGTCGACGTCGCCCCAGTGGCGGCGCAGCGTAATAGCGGCAGCGGGTTCGGTATTGTCAAAGACGACCGACCACTGCGTGTTGCTGGTGATGTCTTCCGGATTGGGCTCTTGCGCCGCAGCGCGTAGAGCCTTCCAAGCGACTGCCTCGTCCTGGGCACCGACATGGGCGTCAAGGACATCGGCGATTGCGACGGCGCGCTCTTTACCATGGCCCAGCTCGCCATTCTTTTGGTTGGGCAGCACTTCGTCACCATAGCAGGCGTAGAAGTTCGTAACCTGGCGTACAGGAGTCACTTTGCATGCACGGTCGGGGTCGCGCGGATCCCACTCCACCACCCGCGCGTCACCGGCGGCGTCGTTGATAAAGAAGTGGTAATCGCGTCCTGCCATGGCGTGCATGTCGTAGGCGGAAAGCAGGTCGACAGCTTCTTGCGTGGTGGCGGCACGGTCGAGCACCAGGCGGATGGCGAGCGAGGTATTGATGACGGGGCGCTGCGTGTCCTGGTCACAGGGTTTGGAATCCAGGGTGAGTACGGCAATGGACACGCCGCATTCGTTAACACCGTCGAGCTGGGCAAACGGGCCCATGAGTGCGGCGGCACGTCCGGCGACAGAATCAAGCGGAGTGTTGGCGCCCAGGTTGTTAAGGGCGGCAAAGCCGATGGAGGCATAGCCGTCGCGCGGGTGATTGCGCACCAGCAGCGCCGAGGTGTCGTCCTTAAAGTCGTAATTGCGACCGGTGCGCACGCGGCCTTCGGCATCTACGGCGGCAAAGGCGCTGCAGGCAAACTGCGGCGCTTGGACATGTGCTGGCACACCGGGCAGCACCTGCGCCACCACGGCATCGATGTAGGCCTGGTCGTCGCGCACATCGGCGGCGATGATGCAGTCGAGGTCGTAGTCGTAGGCGATGTCGATCGCGTACAGGTCATAGCCATCCGCGTAGCCGGTCAAGCGTTTGAGCGACGCAGCGGATCTGATTTGCTTGCGGTAAACGATGCCGGCGGCAGCGGCAAGGCCGACGGCGACGCCCGCGACACCGCAGGCGATGGCAATGTTACGTGGCTTCATGACGGCTCCTCTCGTCCTGTTAGCGTAATTGTCGCAAAAGGAGCGCGGGCATGATGGCTCAACTTGGTGAGCGGCGCGGGATTAAACACGGAATGAAGAGTGCGGCGCTGGCGTGGCGGGGTATGCTGGAGGGGACCATCAACCCAGCGAAAGGGGAGAGCATGACGGATCAGGAAACGCCCGAGCGCGTGCACGTGACGGCCGACGATATCGAGGCCGCCAACGACCTTATCGACTTTATCGAGGCATGTCCCAGCATGTTCCATACGGCGGCGACCATTATGGCCGAGCTCGACGAGGCGGGCTTTACCTACCTGCCCGAGAACGCGGCGTGGGACATCGAGCCGGGCGGGCGTTATTACACGCAGCGCAACACCTCGAGCGTTGTTGCCTTTAAGGTGGGCGAGGACCTGGCCGCGACGTGGGGCGAGGACGGCGTTGCCGGCGACTATCATTTTCAACTGACGGCGTCGCACAGCGATTCGCCGACGTTTAAGGTCAAGGCCGTGCCCGAGCTTGACGGCGCGGGCGAGACGCTGCGCCTGAACACCGAGGCCTACGGCGGTATGATCGACTACACCTGGTTCGATCGCCCGCTGGCGCTCGCGGGCCGCGTGTTGGTGCGCGAGGGCGACCGTATCGAGAGTCGTTTGCTTGTCACCGAGCGCGAGGTCGCTATCATTCCGAGCCTTGCCATCCACATGAACCGCGGCGTTAACGAGGGCTTTGCTCCCAATCGAGCCGTCGACCTGTGCCCGCTCATCAGCGCTGGCGAGCTTAAGCAGGGTGACTTCGATGCCCTGATTGCCGACGAGCTGGATGTTGAGCCCGAGCAGATCCTGGGTCGCGACCTGTTCCTGGTCAATCGTCAGGATGCGCGCATTTGGGGCTGGGCCGACGAGTTTATCTCGACGCCCAAGCTTGATGATCTGGCCTGCGCCTATACCTCGCTACAGGCATTTTTGGGCGCCGAGAACGCGCACGACGTCTCGGTCTTCTGCTGCTTCGATAACGAGGAGGTTGGCTCCGAGACCAAGCAGGGCGCCATGTCGACGTTCTTGGCCGATGCGCTGCGCCGTATCAACGGATCGCTGGGCTTTGACGACGAGTCGTATCATCGCGCCCTTGCCGCCTCGATGCTTGTAAGCTGCGACAATGCACATGCCGTGCATCCCAACCACGCCGAGAAGTGCGATGCCCGCAACCAGGTCGTGCTCAACGGCGGCATCGTTATCAAGGAAGCTGCCAACCAGCACTACTGCACCGATGCCTTTAGCCGCGCGGTGTTCCAGGCCATCTGCGACGACGCCGACGTGCCCACGCAGGCCTTCGCCAACAAGAGCGATATGGCGGGTGGCTCCACGCTCGGCAATCTGTCCAATATGCAGGCGAGCATGCACGCCGTGGATGTGGGTCTGCCGCAGCTTGCCATGCACTCAAGCTACGAGACCGGCGGCGTGCGCGACGTGATGTACGCCATCCGCGCCCTCACCGCCTTCTACGAGCGCGACCTAACCATCAACGGAGCCGAAAGCGTGGAGCTCTAAAACCTGCCAAAAAGGGACAGGTTCATTTTGGCAGGTTTTATCTGGGCGAATGCAAAGGGTGAAACCGAACTAGATCGGTGGTACGTGGCCGCCGAGGTGCAGCGTGCCTCGGCGGTTTTTTGTGTACAGAGTACGGCTAATGCTAATAAATACTATACATGCTTTACGTATCTACCATAGAGTTTTATGATAATTTTAAAGTATTAAGGAGGGGTCATGACCACAACAGCCGCTCAGATCAACGTGCGTCTCGATGCCGATCTCAAAAGGAGTGGGGACGCCGCTCTCTCCAGGGCCGGTATGACGCCGAGCCAAGCGGTGCGAGCGCTCTGGCAGCTTGCAACGTCGCTGGCCGATCGCCCCGGTGCGCTCGAGGATATCCTGCTGCCCAGTCGTGCCCGGGCGGAACAGCGCGAGCGCGAAAAGGCCGCCAAACGTAAGCTCGAGCTCATGGATCAGGGGTCGAAGCTGTTCGCTGCCGCTTGCCGTGAGTCAGGAATCGATATGGTCAAGGCTCAGCCATCGGACGACGAAGAGCTCAAACGGAACGCCTATGCTGATCGCTATGGCGAGGAGATGAGCTGGCTCTATGAGTGAGAATCCTAAGCGCATCTTGGTTGACACCAACGTCTGGCTTGATTATTTCATCCCTTCACGACGCGGTCGTTCGGCGGCAATTGAGTTTTTGCGTGATGCGTGTACGGCTCAGGCTGAGCTGATGTATGCGGCGACATCGTCCAAAGACCTGTTCTATTTGATTTCGAGTGAACATAAGGCGTGGTATCGGCGAGAGCACGGTTCGCTGTCTCAAGATGCCGCTTCGGCGGCGACATCACTCGCATGGGATTGTCTTGATGTGTTGTCGCAACTTGCTACGCCCGTGCCCTGCGACCTGAGCGACATATGGATGGCGAGTAAGCAGCGTGAGCTCCATAGCGATTACGAAGACGATTTAATCATCGCGGCAGCGATGCGCGCAAAGACAGACCTTCTGGTCACCAACGATGTCAAGCTCTGCTCACACGCACCAGTCGCCGCAATGAGCGTAGAAGACGCAAAGAATTACTTAGCAACGCTCTAACAATTTGAAGACCCCACAGGTTGAGTAAACGCCAGCGAGAGCCCGCCGTTTGAGCCAAGGTGCCGTGAAATGAAAAGGCGCTGACCTTCTGGTCGCGCCTTTGAAATTGAACGGCAGATTGGCCAAACGGCGGGCTCGCAGCGTCGGCTCATTACGCCGTTTGTAAAACGGCGTAATTCTTAGTGTTCGATCCAGCAGCGAAGGGTCTCGCCGGCCTGCAGATGACGCAGATTCTCCGCGGCGATGTCGACCACGTTATTGAGCGTGGCGGCTAGGTGGAACCAGCCGGAGACGTGCGGCGTGATGAGCATGTTAGGCGCATCCCACAGTGGGCTTGTCTCGGGTAGCGGCTCGGGGTCGGTGACGTCGACCGCGGCGCCGGCGAGACGTCCCGACTCCAGAGCGGCAACCAAGTCGTCGGCAACCACAAGATCGCCGCGGCCGCCGTTGGCAAAGAAGGCGCCCGGTTTCATCGCGGCGAAGAACTCGGCGTTTGCCAGGCCGCGGGTCTCGGGTGTGCTCGGCATAAAGGATGCGACGACGTCGGCTTCGGCCAAGCGCTCAGACAGGGCATCCATGCCGTCCATGTCCTCAAACACAATGGGGTAGACGAGCGGGTGGCGCTTGATGCCGCGGACGTGCGCACCCATGCTGCGGCAGAGCGTGGCGAAGTGGCCGCCGATATCGCCCGCGCCCAGCACCAGCACGTTGGCGTTTTTGAGCGAGGTGACCGGCCCCAAATCCTCCCAGCGATGCTCGCGCTGCAAGTCGCGATAACCGGGCAGGCGCTTCATCATAGACAGCACCATGGCAAACATGTGCTCGCTTACGGCCTGACCGTAGGCGCCTACCGAGCAGGAAAGCTTAGCGTCGGCCGGTACGGTGCCGGCGGCAAGGTAGTCGTCATAGCCGGCGGTCTGCAATTGCAACAGCTGGAGATGCTCGCATGCCGTGAGCATGCTAGGGTCTATGTTGCCCAAGATCACGTCGGCGTCGGCGACCTGCTCACGCGTGACGGCATCGGCGCTCGTGTAGATAAAGTCCTCGCCCGGAGCGCTCGACTCAAGAATTGCGCGATGGCGGTCGTTGACGGGCAACAAAACCAGGATGTTCACAAGCAGTCCTCTCCGCTCGACCTGCCAAAAAGGGACAGGTTTATTTTGGCAGGTTTTATCAGGCAAAACGCTCAATTAAAACGCCGGGCGCTCATGGACGGTTGTAAGTCCATGTGCGCCCGGCGTCCGCACAGCTACCAGCTCAGCAGCTCGTAACCGTCCTCGGTCACCACGAGCTGCACCTCGCACTGAGCCGAATCGCTACCGTCCTTGGTGCGCACGCACCAGCCGTCGCCCTTGCTAATCTTGATGTCGGGCGCTCCGGCGTTGACCATGGGCTCGATGGTAAAGACCATGCCCGGAGCCATGATGGTGTCCACATCGGGCGCCTCGGTGGTAAAGCCCACAAACGGGTCCTCGTGGAACTCCTTACCGATGCCGTGTCCGCCGTACTCGCGCACCACGCTAAAGCCGGCGTCCTCGACGGTCTTTTGCACGGCTTCGGCCATAACGGACAGCGGCAGCCATGGCTTGACGGCCGCCAGGCCCGCCTCCACGCTGGCGCGGGTGACGTCGACCAGACGCTGGCGCTCGGCAGAGACTTCGCCGATGCAGAACATGCGGCTCGAGTCGCTATAGTAGCCGTCCAAGATTGTGGAGCAGTCCACGTTGATGATATCGCCCTCGTGCAGCACGTCCGTATCGCAGGGGATGCCGTGACAGACGACGTCATTGATCGAGGTGCATACGCTCTTGGGGTAGCCCTCGTAGTTGAGGTCTGCCGGCGTGCCGCCGTGCTCGACGGTGTAGTCGTAGATCATCTGGTCGATCTGGTTGGTGGTCATGCCTGCGGCGATGTGCTCGCCTACGTAGTCGAGCACGCCCACGTTGATGGCGGCGGAGCGCTTGATGCCCTCGATGTCGGCGGGCGTCTTGTAGAGCGTGCGGGGCAAAACCTCCCAGCCCTCCTCCCACAGGCGCTCAAGGCGCTCATCAAAGGTGCTATGGCATTTCTTATATTTTTTGCCGCTGCCGCACCAGCAAGCGTCGTTGCGGCCGGGTACGGGTCCTTTGTCATACATGGCTAACTTCCTTTCATCCGCAGCTAGTATAGCCCACCCACGCGTCCATAAAAGTTGCGGTGATATAGTTCCGATTTAAGCGGTTTAACAGCACAAATAGGAACTATATCACCGCAACTGATGGGGCGGGATGGCGGGCACTAGCTGCTGCGTGGTGTTGCTAGTAGCTCACCTGGCAGGGAATGCCGAGGGCGCGCACGCGTGCGGCGATCGTGTCGAGCACCTCGGGCGCCGCTTTGGCAAGGCCGGCGACCGGTGTCTCGCGCGCCACCGTGTAGATGGTCGCCTCCTGCGGACGAATGCGCTCGAGTGCCGCGAGCCATGGGGCAACGTATTCCTCGCCGGTGTTGTCGATGAGCTTGCCCTGATACTTGCCGGTCAAAAAGATCGTCTGGATAATGACATGACCGTTAAAGCTCGCGAACGTCTCGATCTGGTGCTCTACATCGTAGGGGCCAACGGGTTGATCGAGCAGCTGGATAAACGCCGGATCGACGGTATCGAGCTTAAGAATGTTGTCGTCGACCATCATGAGCGCGTCGTGCACCTCGGGGCGGTCGGCGCGCGTGCCGTTGGAGAGCACGGCGATCTTGGAGTTTGGGGCAAGCTCGTCGCGCAGCGCGACAGCGCCGGCGATGGCCTGCGGAAACTCCGGTGCGGCGGTGGGCTCGCCGTTGCCTGCGAAGGTGATCACATCGGGGAGCTCGCCCTCGGCTGCCATCTCGCGCAGCTTTGCCTCGAGCGCGTCGAGTACCACGGCAGCTGTGTTGTACGGCTCGTGGCAGGGGCGCTCGGCGTTGAGACCGTTCTCGCAGTAGATGCAGTCGAACGTGCAGATTTTGTCGCTGGCCGGCATCATGTTGACGCCGAGCGAGAGACCAAGGCGACGGCTGCGAACGGGCCCAAAGATGGGGCTGGCATTCAAAAACGTAGACATAGGCATATGCTCCTCAAGACAATTAACCTTAAGCATAGCATCGGCTCCAACGTATGGTCCGGGCTTGTGCTTTGCGGGTTTCGTTTTTTAACTCTGCCTTCGATGCCGCGTCATGAAAGGTATCGGGTCGGGTACAGTTAATCTGTTAACAAGGCGTAAGGAAATGCGGGTCCATCCAACCGTACCGATGTACAACTGGATGGGCGTTGATGATGGGGGCACAACATGGATTTTACGGTCGAGAATGCGGGCACCACGATTGCCTGCCGCGAGTATGCCGGCCCGGTTGCATCGTCCGATGCACCCGCCTTGGTATGCGTGCACGGTGCGTGCGTCGACGGCGTCTTTTTTGACGCCATCGCCCGCGAGCTCGCCCGTGACTGTCGCGTCATTGCCTACGACCGCCGTAGTTGCGGCGAGAGTGGCGACGCTGCAGACGGACGCTACGACCTCGCCGCCCAGGCCGCCGACCTGCAGGCTGTTATCGAGCATATTGGCGCTCCGGCAAACGTGCTCGCGCACAGTGCCGGTACGTTGGTGGCCCTGGAGCTTCTCCGTGCAAACCCCGCCATAATCTCGCGTGCGATTCTGCATGAACCCGCCGTGACGGATGAGGGCGCCGGCCTGGGCGCGGCTCCGGTTTTGCTCGAGATGATCGCCGCGGGAAAGGTCTCCAGGGCATTACGGGCCTTCCTGGGCGCCATCGGCGATTCGGACCCTGAGGCCCCCAAGTTAACCGAGGCAGAAGCCAAGCATGCCCTGCGCAACGGCCGCAGTTTCATGGCGAACGAATACGGGATTACTATGACCTACGTTCCCGATTGGGACAGCGTTCGCGCGTCGAAAACGGTGGCCGCCGTGCTTTTGGGCGAGCTCTCGATTGGTACGCCCCGCGAGGCGGGAACGAGGATGGCGGCTGAGCTTTTGGACTGTCCGCTCGTAATGGTTCCCGGCGCGCACAACGGCCTGCGCGATCGCCCGGCAGCGGCTGCCCAGACTGTCCGTGGCATCCTGGAGCTCTAGCAGCCGTAAAAATCAAAACAGCCTTCACCCGCAAGCGTTTCGGCAGTGTTAACAAATGTGCTCAAAACCTCACGTCTGCGGCTTCAATTGCACCGTCTGCCAACTCATAAAAATGTAACGGCATTCACGTGCTTACCTGCATCGGCAAGGTGTTACCCTTGTAACATTTGGAACCCACCGCTACTATGCGAAGCTATCGAAAGGGCCCCATATGCTCAATAATCACGAGGCCAATCTAACCGACGAGGAGGCTGCCGCCGAGGTCGCCCGCGTCGCGAAGACCTACCCCGTGGTGCGTTTGCTGTCGGCCGATCAGATTAAGAGCGAGCCTAACTGCTTGCTCGCCGGCGATCGCTGCCCTTGTCTGCGTCAGTCGAGTCTTGAGGCCTTGGCAGATTCGGGTGAGGTGTCGGAGCAACTGCTCAACGATGGTGTTGAGTACCGCGCCCGTCTGCGCCCTCTAAAGGTCGAGGGTGAGCCTCACGTCTTGCTGATGGTGCGTCCGATTGATGAGCAAGAGGCCACAGAAGAGGACCTTGTCTACACCGACGTGCTGACGGGCGTGCGCAATCGCCGATATTACGAGGAAAAGCTCCGTAGCGCCCGCATGAATGCCGGCATTGCGATGATCGACCTTGATGATTTTAGGGTCTTCAACGATACGTGTGGCCGTCATGCCGGCGACCTTGCGCTCGGTGCTGTGGCGACAGCCATGCGCAGCGGAATCCGTTCGACTGACGAGCTTGTGCGCTATGGCTGCGACAAGTTTGTGGTTGTCATGCCCAATATTCCCTCCGATGACTTCACCCGTCGCCTGCATCAGGTATCCGATGCCGTTCGTTCCACGATTATTCCGGGCCATGAGTACGTGAGCTTGACGGCATGTGTTGGTGGCGTTCTCATTCATGGCGAGACGGTCGATGAGGGCGTTGGCCGCGCTGTCCAGTTATTGAGCCGCGCTAAGGCAAAAGCCGGTACGGTCGTGACCGATGCCGATTCCATCGAGGTCTTCCAAAGCGAAAAGCCTTTGGTGCTTATTGTCGATGACTCCGAGATGAACCGAGCCATTCTCAACGAGATGCTCAAGGATGAGTATTGCATCCTCGAGGCTGATAACGGTCGTGCGGCGCTCGACATGGTCGACCGCCATGGCGATGAGTTGTCGCTCGTGCTGCTGGACATTGTCATGCCGGGCATAAGCGGCTTTGAGGTGCTGGCCGATCTATCGCACCGATCGGCTACTGACAATCTGCCTGTCATCATGATCTCGAGCGAAGATTCCGATGATATGGTTCTGCGCGCGTACGAGCTGGGCGCCTCGGACTATATCAACCGCCCGTTTGACTCCCGTGTCGTGCGCCGCCGTGTAAGCAACACCATCCGCCTATACGCCAAACAGCGCCGCCTGACGAACCTGCTGTCCCAGCAGTACAACGAGCGCGTCAAGAACAGTCGCATGCTCATCGACATCATGGCCGGCGTCATGGAGCTTCGCAACGGCGAGAGCGGCAGGCACGTTACGAACATCGAGAAGCTGACCGAGCTGCTGCTTGGCTGTCTGGTCCGGCGTAGCGACACGATCTCCCTCGACAATGAGGAACGCTCCACGATCGCCCTGGCTTCGGCTCTGCACGATATCGGCAAGATGTCGATAGACGATGCGATTCTCAACAAGCCCGGACGCCTTACGCCCGAGGAGTTCGAG
>CABUZE010000008.1 GCA_902495955.1 uncultured Collinsella sp.
CTGGAACACGTCCTTGGAATAAGAAGGCCCGGTGAGCTCGATGGGCTCGACGCCCGCTTTCTTGCACTCGGCAAGGTAGTTGCTCACCACGCCGGTGGCGCTGGAATACTGCTCCAGATGGCCATGACCGCCACAGCCGCAGGTGCGCTCCTCAGCCGGGTTCAGGCACATGTGGCCAATCTCGCCGCCAGCACCCACAACGCCCGACACCACGTCGCCGTTAACGATAACGCCGCCGCCCACGCCGGTACCGATGGTGACCATCACCACGTTCTGTACGCCCTTGGCGGAGCCGAGCCAGGCCTCGCCCATGGCAGCGGCGTTGGCATCGTTCTCGTACTTAACGACCGCGTCGGGGCAGTGCTTTTGAATGGCGATCCTCAGCTCGGGCAGGTTAATGGCAATGTTGGCCTTGACCTTGGCATCGCCCGATGCCGGGATGGGGCACGGAACGGCCAGGCCAATGCCCGCCACAAAGGCACGCGGAATCTGGGCTTTGGCGACCACCTGGTCGATAGCCTCGGTCACCGCGGCAAAGCCCGCAGCGTCAACGATGGGAGGCGTAGGCACGCTGGCCTTGGCAAGCAGGTTACCGTCTTCGTCGAACAGGCCCTCCTTAACCGAAGTGCCGCCGACGTCAATGCCGATGTAGTACTGCTTAGGTTCCATGGGAGTCCACCTTTCTCGTTTAAACATTGCCTGTATGGTACCGCTCCCAAGGCAAAAACCTACCAAAAAGGGACAGGTTTGTTTTGGCAGGTTTTATCTGGGGAAACGCAAATGGCTGCTCAACAGGCCGCGCAAGACCTTCCCCAAAAATAAAGGCGCCGGGAGGCGGAGACTCCCGGCGCCCGCCAAAGGGACTGTGTTGTCTGTTGGACCGCACGGCCCATCGCGGCGATAACGCCGACTAGGCCTTGAGTGCCTGCAGCTGCTTGTGAATCTCGATGAGCTCCGTCGCCATGACGCGCATGGTCTCGGTGCCAGCCATCTGATCCTCGGCATGCAGCAGAATCAACGGGGCCTCGCCGTTACGCTCGCCGTTGGCCTCTTTCTTCAGAAGCCCCATGTGAACATCGTGGCCACCGTTATAGGCCTCGTCGCCCTGCTTGATAAGCTCCTCGGCGGCGTCAAAATCGCCCTCCTTGGCCTTTTGCACGGCATTGATGTACATGCTCTTGGCAGTACCGACGTAGCTGATGATCTCAAAGCAGGTCATCTGCAGTTCGTTCATATCCTCCATGCGGAGCACCTAGCCCATCACGCTGACGCAGTGGTCGATGATGCCGGCGGCGTTCATGCGGCCGTAGTCGACCATGTTGATGACCTCGACCGGAAACCGACCGGCGGCCTCCTTCTCAAAGTCACCCTTGGTGTAGCCGATCTGCGGGCCAAGCAGCAACATGTCGCACTCGTCCAGGTGATCGTGGGCCTCGTTCATGGGACGAGCCTCGACCTCGATATCCAGACCACGGTTTGCAACCTCGGCCTGCATCTTCTGGACCAGCAGGCTCGTGGACATACCGGCATTGCAGCAGAGCATGATCTTCTTCATGGTTTCCTCCTTATAACTGCGCGGCGCGCAGACGACAACTGGTTTTATTCCTTGCGGCTATTGTGCCCACTCCCCTGTATCTTTACGCAAGGGAGAGAGCCGCGGGCACCGGCACCGCGTACCGGCGCCCGCAAAGGTGAAAGGGACGAACGTTAGGCGTTCTACTCGGCGAGAGCCTCCTGCTTGGCGATTGCCTTCTCGGAAATCTTCATAAAGGGCAGGTAGACGGCCATGCCAATGACAATCTCGAGAGCCTGCCACACACCGGCGCGCCAGTCAAAGCCCGTAGCGAGCAGAGCATTGATGACGGGAGGCATAGTCCAGGGCACCTGGGCGATGCAGGGGCTGATGATGCCTGCGCAGGTAAGGCCATAGGTGACGCCGATGAACAGATCGGGAAGGAGGACAAACGGGATCATGAGCGGCAGGTTGTACACGATGGGGTAACCGTAGATAACCGGCTCGTTGATGTTGAACAGACCAGGCAGGATAGCCATCTTGGAAACGGTCTCGGAAGCCTTGTTCTTGGAGAACAGGAGCGTGTCGAGCAGGAGCATGAGAGTGCAGCCCGAGCCGCCGATGAGGGCGAAGCTGTTAACGATCTGCATGTTCATGTAGTGATCGGGCTGGATGGTGCCACCGGCGGCAAAGGTAGCCATGTTGTCGACGATGAGCATGGTCAGGATCGGTTCGACGGTAGCGCCAGAGATGGTGGACTGGTGAATACCGACGCAGAACAGCAGGTTGGCAAGGGTGTAGATGAGGATAACAGCCCACGGACCGGCGTTCATGATGCTCTTGAGCGGGCTGGAGATGCACGTGGAGATGATGGTGCACAGATCGGTGCCAGCGCACACGGCGAGCAGGGCCGCGGCAAGAGCGAAGATCGCGAGGTTGAGCAGCATCGGGATCATGACGTTGAAGGAGTTGGAGACCGCGGGGGGCACGCCCTCGCCCAGCTTAACCTTAAGCTTCTCGACGCCAGAAATCTTGATGAAGAGCGAGACGGAAAGCAGGGCGATGATAATAGCCGAGAACAGACCGTTGGTGCCGGTGTTGGCAGTCGAAAGGGCGCCCGTGACCTCGGCGGAGGTGATCTTGTCGGTGAGCAGCGGGCTCGTGGCGGCAAGCGTGGCGGTGACCTGCTGCGGCATCATGATGACGAAAGCAGAGATAGCGACGACCACGCAAGCGAGCGGGTTATCGAAACGCTTGTTCTTAGCGAGGCTGTAGCCAATCAATCCGGCCAAGATAATGGCAGAGACGTTGAGGGTGCCCAGCGTAATTGCCGAACCCCAGGTCTGAAGGTTGGCAAGGCCCGCCGCATCGAGCGGGAACAGGGGGAACACGACGTTGTTAATAAGAACCGCGATACCCGCAAGGATATAGAGCGGCGTGATGGTCGCGAAGGCGTCACGCAGGGAACGCAGGTGAACCTGGTTTCCCACCTTCGCAGAGACCTCGGCAAACTTGTCGAGGAAGCTCTTTCCGTTGTCACTGGCCATGATTGCTCCTAACTTTCAAATCCGGCCTTTTCCTATGCGCACGGTGGTCTGTCGCCCTCTGCCACCAGATGTGCCATGTGTTGCGCGCGGCGGCGCGCGGTCTGGGCGTTCGCCCGGTCGCTAATCAACCACGTGGGTCGTGGCAACCTGTTTGAGCCAGGCTGCCGACTTCTTAAGGCGGCGCTTATAGCCATCCATCAGATCGACCTCGACAAAGCCGTAACGGTTCTTAAAGGCATTGGCCCAAGACCAGTTATCGATGACGGCCCAGTAGTGATAGCCCCGGCATTTGGCGCCCTCGGCGATTGCCTTGGCAACCCACTCCAGGTGCTGGCGTACAAAGTCGACGCGGTAGTCATCCTGGATGGTTCCTTCGGCGTCACGGTTCTTGTATTCGTCCATGATGCCGATGCCGTTCTCGGAAACGAACCACTCAAGATCGGGGTAGTTCTTAGCGCAGTCCATGCCAAAGTCGTAGAGGCCCTGCGGATAGATCTCCCAGCCGCGGCTCTCGTTCATAACGGCGTCGGGCCATACGTACTCGTCGGCAAAGTGCGGCAGGCCGTACTGGTCGACCTTGCTCGCCGGTGCCTGAACACGCGTGGGGTGGTAGTAGTTGCAGCCGAGCCAGTCGACAACACCCTGCTTGAGAATCTCTTGGTCGCCGGCACGGAACGGGAGCTTAACGCCGCCCTCGGCCAGGCTGTCGAGCACGTCGGCAGGAAGCTCGCCCTTGGTAATAAGGTCGAGCCACCAGCGATTGTTAATGCCGCTGGTCATACGCACGGCCTCGAGGTCTGCCTCGCTGGGGTTCTCCTTGGTGTAGACCGGAGTGAAGCAGTTAATCATGCCGATCTTAGCATCGCTGCGAACGGCGCCCTCGTCATAGGCACGGCGGTAGTTGGCCACAGCCAGCGAATGCGCCAGCGAAATGTGATACTGCACGGTGCGGGCGCGGCTAAAGTCGTGGAGTTGCGGGAACCACACGCCCTCCTGATAGCGCTGCTCGGGCTCGACGATGGGCTCGTTAAAGGTGAACCAGTACTTGATCTCCTGGCCAAACTCGTGGAAGGCGACGTCGGCGTAATGCGCGTAAGCCTCGACGACCTCACGGCTCTCCCAGCCGCCACGGTTAAAGAGGTAGGTGGGCATGTCAAAGTGGTACAGGTTGACGAACGGCTCCAGGCCGGCCTCGCGAGAAGCGCGGAACAGCTCGTGATACCACGCAGCGCCCTCCTCATTTAGGTTGCCGTCGGCATCGAGCAGACGGCTCCACTGGATGGAAGTGCGAAAGGTATTCAGGCCCAAGTCCTTCAAAATGCGAAAGTCTTCCTGGTACTTGGCCATAAAATCATTGCCGGCATAAGAGCCAACGCAGTTGTAGAACGAACCCAGATCCTGGATGGACCAGGTGTCCCACAGGTTCTCGAGCTTGCCGCCCTGGTTCCACTGACCCTCAGTCTGCGGGCCGGACATAGCAGCGCCAAAGAAGAAGTCGTTGGGCAGCTGATACTGCGTCATCAAAGTCCTCGCTTTCGTGTTCTAGAGCTTCCGGTTGGAGACGGGTTTGCTTTGGCAGGTTATCCGGCGCGGGCGCGCACCGGTCATACCGATATCCAACCTGCCAAAACAAAACCGTCCCCAAACAGCACAAGCAAACGCCAATGCATCTCGCTTGTTGTCTATAACTATAGTGCTCTAATTTATTGTGTAAAGCGTCTTTTTAACTTTTCTTTATCGAACTTCTTTCATGAAAGCCATATGGATGCTTTTTAAGTAGGTATACTTTCTTAATATTCAACGCAAATATGAAGGGAGGATTGCATGATTCCCAAATACGAGGCGATAGCTGCAGATATCCGTCGAAGCATCGAGGACGGCGCCCTTAAGCCGGGCGATAAGTTACCCACCGTCGTAGAGTTTTGCGAGCTCTATAGCGTTTCTAAGATCACCGTCAAACGTGCGATTGAGCAGATTGCCGAGGAGGGCTTGATCACCAGTCGGCGAGGATCGGGCACCTACGTCAAGGACACAGCGGGGCTTCCCGGCCAGGTGTTTTTCCAAGGCAAGAACGACCGCGCCCAAGGCTTTTCGTACGAGCATCGCGGGGAGAAAGTGACCTCGGTGGTCTACGATTTCTCGATCGTCAATCCGCCGGCAGAGGTTGCGACCCAGCTGGGAATGGCCGAGGATGACTTCGCCTATCACATCGTGCGCGTGCGCCAGGTCGACGAGAAGCCCATCGTCATCGAGTACACCTATATGCCGCTCGAACTGATCCCGGGCCTTAAAAAGAAGGACCTGTACGGATCGGTCTACGGCTTTATCCGCGAGCAATGCGGGCTGAAGATTTCGAGCTTCCATCGCACCATCCGCGCCGTCGCGGCAACTGAGGAAGAGGCTGAGCGCCTAAATACCAAACCCGGCTCTCCCTTGCTCGAACTCAACCAGATTGGCTTCTTGGATAGCGGCACCGCGTTTGAATATTCTATCTCGCACAACGTAGGCGACCGCTTTGAGCTGCACAACGTAACGCTGGCCTAGCTTTGTTATCCGGTGGGTGCTCGTTTTGAGTCGTCTTACGCGGCGCCCGCACAACCTTATGGGAGTATGCACATGTCCGATTTGATTAAACTCACGCCGATCTTCCACGAGAAGATCTGGGGCGGCCGCCAGCTGGAGACCGTGTTTGGCTACGACATTCCCGAGGGCCCCATCGGTGAGTGCTGGGCCATCTCGGCACACCCCAACGGCGACTGCCAGATCGCTGAGGGTCCGTACGCCGGTCACACGCTGTCATGGCTGTGGGCCGAGCACCGCGAGCTCTTTGGCAATTGCGAGGGCAAGGAGTTCCCGCTGCTCATTAAGATTCTGGACGCCAAGGACGACCTATCGATCCAGATTCATCCCAACGACGAGTACGCCGCCAAGCACGAGAACGGCAGCCTGGGCAAAACCGAGTGCTGGTATGTGCTGGACTGCGAGCCCGGTGCCACGATCATCGTCGGCCAGCGCGCGCATGACCGCGCCGAGGCCGCGCAGATGATCGAGGAGGGCCGCTGGGACGAGATGCTCAACGTGCTGCCGATCCACAAGGGCGACTTTTTCCAGATTGATTCCGGCACTGTGCACGCCATCAAGACCGGCACGCTCATTTTGGAGACGCAGCAGTCGAGCGACGTGACGTATCGCCTGTACGACTACGACCGTCCCGGCACCGACGGCAAGCTGCGCCCACTTCACATTGAGCAGAGCCTCGACTGCATCGACTTTGGTGCTCAGGCTCCGACCGACGGCACGATAACCGCGCCCGAGGTGGACGGCGTGACCGAGCTCGAGTCCAACCCCTGCTACACCGTCGATCGCGTGCGCGTCGACGGCAGCAAGACCCTCGACCAGCGCTGGCCCTTCATGTGCCTGTCGGTCATCGACGGCGAAGGCACCGTCTGCGGCGACCCCGTCCACAAGGGAAGCCACCTGCTGGCTCCGAGCACCGTGAACAAGATTGAGCTCGAGGGCAATATGGAACTGATCATCAGCCACCTCTAGGTCGCAACAACAACCAAAACGCAACAAGGGGCTCCCCCGTCCATGTACGGGAGAGCCCCTACTCGTATCTATTTATCAGCCCACCCGGCTCTCCAGATCAAAAAGCGAACGAGTAGAGTGGCGATTGCACCGCAACGTTATCCAAGGACCTGGGCGGGCGTATGGGGCAACATCGATCGCGAGTTCCGCACGCAAAGGAGGCCACTTAATGTGGCCTCCGTCTTGCGCAGGACTGCCCGAGCAGGCGATGTTGCCCCATACGCCCGCCCAGGTCCGCCGGGATTACGACAGCTTGACGATCGGTGCAAAGCCCTTCATCAGTTTTTTGGTCTGGCCGGTCTTTTCGAATTGAACCTCGATCATGTCTCCAGCGACCGAGATCACGGTACCCGTGCCAAAGGTCTTATGGCTCACGGTATCGCCCGCGGCAAAGTCCTGCGATGCGCTGGCGCGATCGACCTTGCGCTCCACCGTCGGGGACACCTTGGACGAGGGCTTTTTGGCTCGCGGCGCGCCCGAGCCAAAGGTCGAGGCAACACGGCCGGCATCAGGCGAGACCCCACGATGGCGCTCGGTTCCGTAACTGCTGCCGCCAAAGAAGTCGTCAAAGCTCGATCCGCCGCGCGAACCGGAACCGCCGGTCGAACGCGTATGCGAACCGAACACCTTGCCGCCATACATATCCGAGCCCATGCCCGAGCCAAAGGTGCCGTGACGGTCGCCGCGCTTTTCCCAGCCCGTGCCCTCAAAACCGGCAGAACCGATGCCGCTAAACTCGATATCCTCAAACGGAATCTCGTTGAGGAAGCGCGAGCGCGGGTTGGCAGAGGTCGAGCCGTAGGTGCGGCGCGTAGCGGCGTAAGTCAAGAACAGTCGCTTACGGGCGCGCGTGATGGCAACGTAGGCCAGGCGACGCTCCTCCTCGAGCTTGCCCGGGTCATCGCTGCCGCCAAAGTCGTGCACGTGCGGGAAGATGCCCTCCTCCATGCCGGCCACGAACACCGCGGGGAACTCCAGGCCCTTGGCGGAGTGGATGGTCATCATGGTGATGGCATGCGTCTCGCCGGCCAGGGAATCCAAGTCGGAGCGCAGGGCCAGCCACTCCATGAGTGCCGGCAGCGCCTTGCAGGTAAGCGGACCGTAGGTGCGCTCGATCTCGTCGGCATGCACGGCGCCCGCCGGTAGCTCAGTCGGCGCGGCATAGGCGTTGCCCGCGATAGCGGCAGCTAAGGCATCCTGTGGTGAGAGCGCCGGGGCGGCCAGGCTATCAAGCGGGTGGGAACCAGCGGCGTCGCGAGCGCCGACCAGCGCCTCAAACGAGGACGCGGGCGCGGACGGTCCCGGCTCGGGCGCAGGCGCGCTCACCACAACGGGCTCGGGCTCAGCGCCGGCCGGCACATCGGCAACGCCAGCCGCGCGCAGCTCTTCCAAGCTCTCGAGCGTACCCTCGATATCCTCGTGCGTCTCTTCAAATTCGGCAGCAACGCCCAAGAATTCCTGAATGTTCTCGGCGCGGCTCTCGGACTCCATGGTGCCCTCGGCGCGGAATGCCTGCAGCAGGCCCGTCTTGTCGACAATCATCTCGACGACGTCCTTCAGCTCGCCGTCCATGCGGCGACCTTCGCGCACCAGCGCCACAAAGCTCGACAGGCCGTTGCGGACCTTGGCGCTAAACATGCCGGTCTCGGCGCACGCGATCTCGCAGGCCTGGAAGAACGAGCAGCGGTTGTCGCGCGCCAGCTGCTCGATCTTTTGGATCGAGGTGGAGCCGATGCCACGACGCGGCGTGTTGATGACGCGCTTGACGCTCATCTCGTCGGCCGGGTTCACGATCATCTTGAGGTAGGCCATGACGTCGCGGATCTCGGCGCGGTCGAAGAATCGCGTGCCGCCCACGATCTTGTAGGGCACGCCCGCGCGCAGGAACATATCTTCGAGAATGCGCGACTGGGCATTGGTGCGGTAGAACACGGCGATGTCGTCGTAACTCGTGCCCTTGGCGTGCAACTTTTCGATCTCGCCGGCAATCCAGCGGCCCTCGTCGCGCTCGTCGCTCGCCTGGAAGGCCTGGATCTTCTCGCCGTCGCCCTCGGCCGTAAACAGGCGCTTGTCCTTGCGCTGCGAGTTGTGACGCACCACGGCGTTGGCGGCGCTCAGGATATGGCCCGTAGAGCGATAGTTCTGCTCCAGCTTGACGGTCTTGCAGTCTTTAAAGTCCTTCTCAAAGTCCAGGATATTGGTGATGTCGGCGCCACGCCAGCTGTAAATGGACTGGTCATCGTCGCCCACGACCATGAGGTTTTGGTACTTAGCGGCCAGCAGGTTGGCGATCTCGTACTGGACGTGGTTGGTGTCCTGATACTCGTCGACGCTAATGTAGCGGAAGCGCTCCTGGTACTTGTCGAGCACCTCGGGGCGGGTGCGAAGCAGCTCAAGCGCGCGCACGAGCAGGTCGTCAAAGTCCATCGCGTTGGCGGCGCGCAGGCGGCGCTCCAGCTCCAGGTAGACCTGCGCAGCCTTTTTGTCATTGGGGCTGTCGGCGGATTTGAGCATGTCCTCGGGCCCAATCATGGCGTTTTTAGCCGAGCTGATCTTGCTGCGGATCATGTTGATGGGGAACTGCTTTTGCTCGATGCCGAGCGCCTGCATAATGTCGCGCACCATGCGCTTTGAGTCGTCATCGTCGTAGATGGTGAACTGCCCGGTGTAGCCCAGCAGGTCGGCGTCCTCGCGCAGCATGCGCACGCACATGGCGTGGAAGGTGCACACCCACATGCCGCGGGTGCCGCTGGGGATGAGCGCTGCCAGACGCTCGCGCATCTCGGCCGCGGCCTTGTTGGTAAACGTGATGGCCAGGACCTGCCAGGGCTTAACGCCCAGGTCGCCAAGCATATGCGCGATGCGGAAGGTCAGGACGCGGGTCTTGCCCGAGCCGGCGCCGGCAAGGACCAGCAGCGGGCCCTCGGTGGTCAGGACCGCCTCGCGCTGAGCGGGGTTCAGGCTATCGATATCGACGAGCGGCTTGGCGGGTTTGGGCGCCGGAGCCGGGGCGTCGTAGATGTCGAGCGGAACGAGCTCGGGTTCCGGCGCGGCGGGGGCGGTGTACGCATCGAGCGGCACGGGTTCCGGCGCGGGCGGCACGGGCGCGGCAGTGTTCTTTTCCCAGGGCAGGGACTGGGTCATGGGCGACTCCTCATCTGACGGACGGCGCGCCTGCGGGCAGCGCCATAGTTTGAGCCGTACCAGTATACCGAGCCGCGCGGACACCGACGCAAATCACACCACGACTCCGTGCGCCACCGTCAGGCCCGCCCCAGCGAATTTGGTGCAATGGGGTCAGATTAGTCTGCACCAATCTATTGACAATCACGAAACCGCCGATGTCATGGCAGCAGCAGCGAGCGGCGGCCAGAGCGAACAAATTGACATGAAAAGAGGGTGGCATAGACCTTTTGGTCATGCCGCCCTCTTTGAATGACAAGTTGTCGCTCTGGCCGCCACGCAGCGTCAACCAAGTTACAGGCCGAGCATCGGCTCCAGGACAAAGAAGTACGCGAGCACCACGATGCCCAGGATGATGCGGTAAACACCGAAGCACTTAAAGTCGTGACGGCGGACGAAGCCCATGAGCCACTTGATGGCGATGAGCGAAACCACAAAGGCCACAACGCAGCCCACGCCCAAGATGGCGACCTCGTTGGCGCCGAACGTGCCGCCCTTGATGAAGTACTTGACCAGCTTGAGCGCACTCGCGCCAAACATGACAGGGATGGCCAGGAAGAACGTAAACTTAGACGCCACCGAGCGCGTGCAGCCCAAAAGCAGGCCACCGATGATGGTGGAACCGGAGCGCGATGTGCCCGGAATCAGCGAAAGGACCTGGAAGCAACCGATACCCAGCGCGGTCTTCCAGCTCAGATCCTCGAGCGTAGTGATGGAGCCAAAGTCCAGGCTATCGTCATCGTCTTCATCCTCAGCGGTAGCCGCGACGGGCGGCGCAAAGTGCGCACCGGCAGGACGTCCACCCGGCACCACAGCACGAGAACCAAACGAACCGGCAAGAGCGGCCTGGTCGCGCTTGTTCGCGCGCCAGTTCTCAATCACGATAAACAGCACGCCGTACACAATGAGCGCCAGCGCCACGACGGGAGCATTGTAGAAATGCTCCTCCATCCAGTCGTTGAGCGGCAGACCGATCGCCGCGGCGGGAATGCAGCCGAGCACAATCTTGCCCCACAGCACCCAGGTGTCGCGACGGCCCTCCTTGCCCTTGCTGGGCGAGAACGGGTTGAGCTCATGGAAGAACAGGACGCAGACGGCCAAAATGGCGCCAAGCTGAATCACGACCAGGAACATATTCCAGAACGTCTCGCTCACGTTCATCTTGACGAACTCGTCCACCAAGATCATGTGACCGGTCGACGAAACGGGCAGCCATTCGGTGATGCCCTCGACCAGGCCCATGAAGGCAGATTTTAGAAGCTCGATGATATCCAAAGGGACCCCCTCGTTAGACACCCGCCGATATTGTTCTGCGGACGGTGCGGGCGATGTCCCATTATCAACCGTTGGTGGCACGCCTGTGCCTACCCTTACCAAAAAACTCGCCCGTTCACAGAATTGCGAGCGGTCAAATCCGAATCCTTGGGTATAACTGCAACAAGATAAAGTGTCCGGCGGCCAACGCGCCCGCGCCCGCCCGACGCACGAGCCCCGCGCCCGTGCGATAGACCAAGGAGGAAACCATGAACGAGGGCTATACCAAGGTATTTGTTTCGCTCGACGGTACTGAGCAGCAGGATTTTGTGCTCGCACGCGCCATCAAGGTCGCCGCGAACAACGGCGCTAAGCTGATCATCGGCCACGTTATCGACTCCACCGCGCTCGAGAGCGCCGGTTCCTATCCGGTCGACCTGGTCAACGGCTTGGAGGAGGCCTTTAACAACTCCATCGCCAAGCAGCTCGAGGAGGCCAAGGCCAATCCCGACATTCCCGAGGTCGAGGTCATGATTCGTACCGGCCGCATTCGTGAGACGCTCAAGGATGAGATGCTCGACGTGGTCAAGCCCGATCTGGTGCTCTGCGGCGCCCGCGGCCTGTCCTCAATTAAGTACGCGCTACTGGGCTCGATTTCGACGTTCCTGCTGCGCAATACCGACTGCGACATCTTGGTCGTGAAGTAGGTTCCTTCCCGCCGGCGCAAGGCCTGCGGGGTTATCACGCCGACGTCCTCGCCGCTTCGCGGCTGCGGGATGTCGGCTTAGATAACCCCTCCCGGCCTTGCGCCTTCGTCACCGTACTTCAGCGAGTTGGCTGATAAAAGATGGCGTGGCGCCCCCA
>CABUZE010000009.1 GCA_902495955.1 uncultured Collinsella sp.
ATCACCGTGCTTATCGTCTGGTTTGGCGCGCAGGGCACGCCCAAGATAAAGTAGCGGGTCGCTCATAACTGAAACGTCTGTCCGGGCGGAGGTATGTAAGGTTCCCTGCTCGGACAGTCCTGCGCAAGACGAAGGCCACATTAAGTGGCCTTCTTTGCGTGCGGAACTCGCGATGAACCTTATATGCCTCCGCCTGGACAGACGCCCTGATGTTGGGGCGTGGCTTGTCTTGGGTGTATCGCCGAACATATATAAGTTGAAGGCCACGTTATGTGGCCTTCTTTGTTTGCGGAAAGTGTGTCCCGGAATTCTTGTCTGGAATGGGATGCAGTTTCCGCTTGGGACCCGATTGGGAAAGTGTGTCCCACTATTCAGCTGGATTCCGGGATGTATTTTCCGGTTGAGGCTCGTTGGGAAAGTGCGTCCCACTTTGGGGGCTGATTCTGGGACGTGGTTTCCGGTTGGCTCTCATTGGGAAAGTTCATCCCATTTCTTGGCCTAATTATGGGACGCAGTTTCCCGTTGAGGACCCTTTGGGAAAGTGCGTCCCGGTCTGGGCGCTCAAACTGGGATGGATTTTCCGGATGAGGGCTTGACGGAAAATGTGTCCCGTTCCGGGCGCTAATTGTGGGATGCAGTTTCCGCTTGCGGAGTCTCCACTCAACAGAAAACCCGGGTGGCCTGTTTTTTGGCTACCCGGGTTTTTGGGTTGTCGATATGTTCGACTGGCTACTAGTGGGTCTTGCGGCGCTTGATCAGCATGATGAGGGCTATCACTACGAACGTTGCTCCCGCTGCTGCTGCGGTGGCGACTAGGGCGAATGTTTGGTCGCCGGTGTTTGCGAGGTTCTTCGCTGTGGTCGTAGTCTTGACCTTGGTGTCGGTCTTAGCTCCGTTGTCGGACTTTGGCTTGTCCGGGTTCGTCGGGGTCTCAGGAGTCTCGGGGTCCTTTGAGCCTTCGGAATCGGTTGGGCCGGCGGTGTTTACCAGCGTATGGTCCAGGAACTTCTTGGCGCCCGCACTTGCCTGTGAGAACAGGCGGCGCGTGCGGATCGGGGTGGCGTTCACCGTTGTGGGCGCCGTCTTCTCGGCCTCGATATTCACGAGCGTCGTGCCGGTGTCGAGGCCCACGTCGTTGTATCCCACGTGGCAGTAATACTGCGCACCGTCATCGTCTGCGGTCAGGTCAATCTCGAGCTTTGAGGCCGTTCCAGCCGCGAGGTTGCCATCGGCACCCACGAGCTTAAACTCTGTCTCGCCGCGGCCCTTGCGGTACCACATATAGGTCGGTGCCAGCCCTGTTTCGCTATCGTCGGCACCGAGTTGCTTCACATGGCCAATCGCCGAGAGCGTCAGGTGGCTTCCCGCCGTGCGCTCAACCGAAGAGTCGTATCCAAGATCCGGCCCCTCCGCAGCATCCGCCGCAGGTCCGCTCACGGTCATCGTCATGCCATCGGGCATGGTCTTGACCGTGATGATTGCCGAACGAATACCTGTTTCGGTCGTGGATCCATTCTTAACGGCGGCGATGGCGAATCGATACTCCGTATTGGGCTGCAGCCCATCCCACTTGAGCGAGGTCTTCGTGTTGTCGGCAATCTTCCAGCTATTGACGACCGCATCCGCCGCATTGCTCTGCAGCATGCCCACGCCGTAGCTAAAGCCACTCTTGTTTGCGAGTACATCGTCCCAGCTAAACGTAACGCTGGTCGAATCGACGGCGTTTGCCGTAAAGCCCGTCACGGCCGGCGCGTCGGGCATCTCGACGTCCTTAACGTCATAGCCCACGATCCAGAACTGGTCGGTGTCCTTGGTGCCGAGCTTGTCGCCCGAGTCTGCCTCGAACTTGTCGACATCCACCGCGTTGACACCCAGACGCCACACAAAACCGTACTTGCCCTGCGCGGCCTCGGGCAGGTTGTCGACGGTGCCGCCGTATTCGGTCGATTCACTCGAGGAGTTACCCGTAGTAAAGCCGGCGTTGGCACCAAAGCACAGGCCGCCAAACAACTCGTGCTTTGCGAGCTTCGCGCCCATGACAACGCTGCCGTTCAGCGTCAAGCCGAGCTCGAGCTCCTGCTCCTTGCCCTCCTCGACTTCGATGGTCTGCTCAATGCTCGCCCCCGACTGCGCGGCGGCGCCGTTAAACCCATCGTGCGTGTAGGCGCGCGTTACGCCAGGCTTGCCCAGGCCAAAGGAATCCCCAACGGGAGTCTCGCCGTTGAGCGTCGTTTGATAGGTTCCGGGTTCTCCCGACTGGTTGGTCAAAAAGTAGCTGAGCGGCGTCATATTGTGCTGTTTGGCAATGCGGTCATAGGCCTCGACATTAACGACCGAGGTCTGCGCGCCGAGCGACACGGGCGCCGCCATCACGCCCTTGCCACCAGTTTCCTCATTTTCGATCTCATACTCGTAATAGACCATCGGAATCGTGTAGAGCACGGCCTTGTCACCCTCGCCGGCATGCGACTCATAGCTTACGCTTGCGCTGACCGTGCGCTCGCTCCGGTAGTCATAGCATCCCTCGGCGGCAAAATCGACTGAAGCATTCATCGCGACCAGGGGCGGACCGGTCTGCACCTCGACGGCAACGCCCAACTCGGCGCCAATGGTATAGCCCTGGGATGTCCCCGTGCCCTTTTCCTCTCCGTATGACGTGCCGCCCAACACCAGATAGCCGTATGCCTGCTCCAGATCCTCAACATAGGGCGCATCCTGCAGCACGGCAAGCACGCGCGGGTTGGTATAGACCTTGTAGCGGTCCTTGTACGTGATCTTGACGCTGTCGTTGTCGACATCGGGCAGCGCGAGCGAGATAAATGTGCCGTAGGTAGTGCCGCGACGGTTGCTCTCGCTAATCACCTGCTCCTCGCCGCGGCGCACCTTTCCGTTCTCGTCGAGCGAAAAATGCGAGGCGGTCATCCAATAGTAGTCATCGTTCTTGCGCAGGTCCTCGTCGCGGTGCTTGCCCACCACGGCGATAAAGCTCTCGTTATAGCGGTCCGAACCCGAGACGCTGCCCGCCTTGACGTCGCTGATCCACACCTGCTCTATACCCTTGTGGTCATGCTTGTTGCTGCTGTTGTATTGCTGACCGCTCATGCTCATGGTTCCGACCATGGACCCCAAGCCCTGAGCCCCGCTCTGTGCCGTGTTGCAGGCAAAGTCGCGGAACACATCGCCGCCCACGAGCACCTCGTCGACCGCCAGCTGCTCGGACAGGCCGTCAAGGTTGGCAGTGGCAAGGGCAATAGGCGCCAAGGTGCACGGATAGCGCTTATCCTGAGCGCTATCCTTCCATGCGCTGTTGGGCACATGCATCAGCCCATAGGAGGCGAGGAGCCCGTCTCTGTATTCCTTGCAATCGGAAAGCTTGAACTCGCCAGACTCCGAGTCAAAATACGCGTAGCGGTACAGCGCGCCGTACAGCCCCTTGCTGCCGTCAGAAGCGCCGTATTCAAAAGCGCTGCGTTGCCAGTCATAGCCCGCAAGAATAAGGCCCGTGACGGTTTCACCCGTCTTCTTTCCTTCTTCATCGTAGGCGGCAAACGTGCCGAACGTCGCATTCGCAGCGACCATGGTCTTGCCGTTCGCGGAGAGGGAGATTGCGCCCGCGTCGCCCAGAGCATCGACATGGACGAGCGCACCCTTGGATGCATCCCACGAAAACAGCTCGCAATGCGTCGACTTATCAATATTCTTCTTGCCGTAGGGTGCCGAGACCACGATGGCGAGGTCATCGCAAAAATCGCGATCGAGGTCGCCGGCCGCTAGCGAAACGACAGGAGCTGACTGAAGCTGCGTCCAGGAGTCGTTCCCGCCCTTGTTGTGCGTGGTGTAGTCCGCGGCGTTACCGGCATCGATCTTGACGACGCTTTGCTTCCAGTTGCCGCCCTCCAAGTCATACATGTCGACTACAGCCTTACGCACGCCGTTCTCGTCGACATAGCAGCCCGCGTAGACAAAAAGCTCGTCGACGCCGTCGCCATCGACATCGCCCGCCTCGACATCAAAGACGGCGTCGTGCTCTTGCAGGTAACCGGCATCCAGGTACTTAAAACGGCCTTCGTACATCATATTAGTGTTGACCGTCACCGGCAGGTGTGTGTCGAGAGTGCGCGTACGCCCGTTGCTAAACGAGTAGAGGACCAGCTCAACCTTTCCGGCGTATGACTTGCCGTCAATCGTCGTGGAGGAACTGTCGCCGTAGGCACGGAGCTCGGCAACGCGGCTCTTTTTGCCCGTGCTGGCGTCGCTGCAGAACTCAACACTCGTGGCGTGAATGCCCGAGAAACCGTTGTTGTCGTTGGCGAGTACTGTTGAGGACTCATTGTTGCTTAGGTACGACCAGGTGCCGCCACCGTAGTCGCTATGCTTGTAGAGATCGCTGTTCGTATCGAAGTTGTTGACGTTTTGCCAGAACTTTGCGGCGCCCCACACACTTCCATAGCCATCGGTGAGTTAGCTGCTGCCGCCAATGTCACCGCGCTCGACGTTCTCGAGCTTGTCGCGCAGAGTGTAGCGATTGCCATGGCTACCGTTAGCTGCCATATAGACCTCGCTGCGCGTGGCAAACGTCGTGGGGGTATCAGTGGAATAGGGGCCAACGGTATCGGCCGGAATGTCCTCGCTCGTGCCCAGACCCAGGGCTTGATAATCCTGCTCGGTCATATCGGTGATTGCGGGCGCGTCTGCCGCCTGGGCAACCTGGGGCGTGGCCGTGAAGCAGGCGACGCTTGTGGCGACCAACGCAGCAAGCGCCGCCGTCCCAACAAGCGGGATTTTCGACAGCCTATGGATACGGGGGTGTGGAACGTACATGAGGGACCTCGCTTTATTCGAGTGGAGTGGACTCATTTTTGCAAATGATACATCCGATGCCCGATATCACGTGTCTCATTTTCGCCAACGGCGTGTCTCATTTTTGAGAATCCGAGATGCCGCGGAAATCTTATCCCAGCTCAAAGGCCATTTCTGGGATGTATTTTCCGTCGAGTGCCTCATCGGGAAACTGCATCCCATTTCAAGCGTCGATTCTGGGACGCATTTTCCCCTTAGACCCTCAACCGGAAACCGCATCCCACTTTGAGCGCAAATTCCGGGATGCATTTTCCGCTTGAGCCTCATTGGGAAACGGCGTCCCACTTTGAGGGCTGATTGTGGGATGCATTTTCCGGTTTTGCTCTCATTGGGAAAATGCATCCCGTTTCTTGACCGAATAATGGGACGCAATTTCCCGTTGGAGCGCCTTTGGGAAAGTGTGTCCCACTTCGACCGCCCAGGGTGGGATGCACTTTCCGCAAAGCACCTCAACGGGAAACTACGTCCCATTCCAAAGGCAATTTCCGGGACGCATTTTTCGAAAGCCTGACCATCCGGAAAGCCCGTCCCACTTTGGACGCATCCGGGCACGGAACCATCGACCTATCAGGCCTCCCATCAATAAAGAGGCGTCCTCCCGGGCGTCGGGGCACGAAGTTCATCGCGAGTTCCGCACGCAAAGAAGGCCACTTAATGTGGCCTTCGTCTTGCGCAGGACTGTAGAGCAGGGAACTTCGTGCCCCGACGCCCGGGAGGACGTTTCATTTAGAAAGATGGACCGACCGCCGTCAGCGATGGGAGCCACTCCCCCAGCACGGCCTTTTTGGCGGCTGCAGCCATGTTGTCCAGATCTTCCTTGGTGGGGTGATCCTTTGCGGCGACCCAGTTATCGAGCAGCATCTTAAAGCGGACATTGTCGGGATCTTGCTCGAGCATGGCCTCGTAGCGCTGCTTGACCGCGGGGCCCATCTTGCCCTGGCACATTGCCCAGCCCACCAGCTCGGCATCCCCAGCCAAATTGGAAGTTACGCGGTCGATAATCTGCTGGTAATAGCTCTGATCGGCACCAAAACCGCAGGTGCCAAACAGGAAGACGCGCTTACCATGCAAGGCGGAGAGCAACGCCGCGACCGAAGGTGTGCATGCGCCCTTGTCGCACCAAAAGCCGACGAGCACCGTGTCGGCCGCGCAGGCGCCCTGCGCCTCGAGCGCAACCTGATCTGCATCCGCATCGTCGCTCAACGCCGCGGCATGGACAAACTCAACGCCCGCAGCCTGCAGAGCGCGCTTGATCGCGCCCGAAACCATCCTGGTATTACCGCTCTTGCTGTTGACCACCAAAGAGCATGTCATAGTCACGTTGCTCGTTTCCCCCAAAACTAAAGCCACTAATGCAATTTATTAGATGAATATCTTAGTACTAACGTGACAGATGTAAACCACCGTCTGTCGATTGGCGACGCAGACGACATCTTTGGACAGATTTAACAGTATGTACTTCGGATTGAAACCGCCGCAGAACGTTTCACGAATGGCCGAAAAACTGTTTCACAAAACGCCGTCAAATTGTTTCACGAAATACCGTCAAATTGTTTCACGCGCTGGTAGAACGCTATATAACACGATCGCTCTATGAGACAAACAAACCTGATTAATTTGCCCCACGGGCTTGCTCACTGGGCGAACTGGCTGCGGTAGAGCTCGGCGTAAAAGCCGCCTGCCGCGAGCAGTTCATCGTGCGTGCCACGCTCGATAATCTCGCCATCGCGCATGACCAGGATGCAATCGGCGTTGCGAATCGTCGACAGGCGGTGTGCTACGACAAAGCTCGTGCGGCCAGCCATGAGCTCGTCGAATGCCGCCTGCACTTGCAGCTCGGTACGCGTATCGATGCTCGACGTTGCCTCGTCCAGCAGCAGAATCGCCGGATCGGTGAGCATGACGCGCGCGATGCACAGCAGCTGTTTTTGACCCTGGCTAAACGTGCCGCCGTCCTCGCCGATCACCGTATCGTAACCGCCTGGCAGCTGCACGATAAACTTATGCGCATGAGCGCGCTTGGCGGCCTCGACAATCTGCTCGCGCGTGGCATCTGGGCAACCGTAGGCAATGTTCTGGGCCACTGTGCCCTCGAACAGCCAGGTGTCCTGCAGCACCATGCCAAAGGCGCGGCGCAGACTCGCACGCGTGTAGTCACGCGAGGAGCAGCCATCGACCACGATGCGCCCAGCATCGATATCGTAAAAGCGCAGCAGCAGGTTGATGAGCGTCGTCTTTCCACAGCCCGTGGGACCGACCAGGGCAAAGCGCATGCCGGATTTGGCCTCGATGCAGATGTCCTGCAGCAGTTTGCGGCCGGGCACATAGCTAAAGTCCACATGCTCAAACGAAACCTCGCCCTTCGGGGCGGCGAGCTCAATGGCATCCGCAGCGTCGGGCTCCTGCTCGCGCGCGTCGAGCAACGCGAACATGCGGCGCGCCGAGGCGTACGCGGTCTGGATCTGCGTAATGACGTTGGTGACCTCGTTGAACGGCTTAGTGTACTGGTTGGCGTAGGACAGGAAGATCTGCACGCCGCCCACCGTGAGCGCCGCAGGCACGCCCGTGATCACGCCCGCGCAGCCGATCACGGCAACCACGGCGTAGATGATGTTGTTGATAAAGCGCGTACCGGGGTTGGAGAGCGAACCCATAAACTGCGCGCGCTCGCCCGCCGTATAGAGCTCGGCGTTAAGGGCATCAAAGCGCTGTTGAGCGTGCGGGCCGTAGGCGAAGGCGTCCACGAGCTTTTGCTCACCCACATACTCCTCGATATGACCGCCGAGTTGGCCCTGGATGCGCTGTTGAGCAGTGAAGCTCTTATTGGAAAGCTTGGCGATGGCACCGGCCGCAAAGATGGAAAGCGGCGTAACGAGCACCACCACAAGCGTCATGGTCAGGTTGATGGAGAGCATAAATGCGAGCGTGCCCACGATGGTGATGACGCCGGTAAAGAGCTGCGTAAAGCCCTGCAGCAGGCCATCGCCCACCTGGTCGACATCGTTGACCACGCGGCTCATGAGGTCGCCGTGGGCATGGCCGTCGATAAAGCTGAGCGGCATGCGGCTGAGCTTGTCGCTCGCCTCCACGCGCATGTCGCGCACCGTTTCGTAGGATAGACGGTTGACGCAGTAGCCCTGCAGCCACTGGAAGGCTGCCGCGCCCACCACGACGATTGCGAGCTTGGTAACGAGCGGCAGCAGCGACACGAAGTCCACCTGCCCAGCAGCAACGATGAGGTCGATGCCCTCGCCGATGAGGATGGGCGTATAGAGTTGCAAGACCACCGAGATGGCGGCGCTCACAAACGACGCCGTAAACGAAATGCGATGCGGACGGACGTAGCCCAGCAGACGGCGAGTTACCGCGCCTACGGGGTAACGCTCGGGGTCGCCGGGCTGGCGCGGACCGTCGCCCAGGTCGTTGAGGTTATCGTTGCCGGACACGTTGGCCGTCATCGTGGCGACCGAACCGGAAGAAGTATACGGATTCATTTAGCAGCCCTCCTTTGCGCAAGTGGATGCCGGGGCAGCCGGGGCGGACGCGGGCGTCGTGCTCCCCTGCTGACCCTCGAGCTCCTCGCGACGAAGCTGCGACTGGCAAATCTCGCGATAGAGTTGGCAGCTTGCGTACAGCTCGTCATGCGCGCCCAGGCCCGCGACCGAGCCGTGATCGAGCACGCAGATCATGTCGGCGTCACGCACGGTCGAGACGCGCTGGCTTACGATCACGGTTGTCATGGGGATGCCCCTCGAAAACACCGGAGCTCTTCCTGCGAGTTCGCGCACGGCACGGCGCAGAGCCGCATCCGTCTTTACGTCGAGCGCCGATGCCGAATCGTCCATAACGAGAATCTGCGGGTATTCCACCAGAGCACGCGCGATTGTCAGGCGCTGACGTTGTCCGCCGCTAAAATTTTTGCCGCCTGCCTCGACGGGAGCATCGAGGGCGTCCGGCAGGTTCCGTACAAAATCGTCCGCCTGGGCCGTCTCGAGCGCATCCCAAAGCACATCATCCATAAAGCACGTCCTTTGACGCCATGCCAGATTGGAGCGATTCGTTCCGCTCATGAGACTCGCCCGCTGGGGGACCATGCCGATAACCTCCCTCAGCTGGTCGAGATTCCACGCGCGCACGTCGCGGCCGAAAACGCGAACCGTTCCCGTCGAGGCATCGTACAGGCGCGGAATCAGCGAAACGAGCGTCGATTTTCCCGAACCCGTGCCACCGATAATGCCGAGCGTTCCGCCCACAGAAACAGAAAACGACACGTTGTCAACGGCGTTAACGGCTCCGGCGCCAAACGAAAAGCTCACATGGTCAAACTCGATGGCAGGCGGCACGACATCGACGAGCGGATGCTTGTCGGCCATGTAAGCACTGGGAGAACACCGGTCTTCTTTAAGCATGCAGGCATTTCCGATCGCAAAAAGATCCAGCTTTTGGTTGCCCCCGTCCGTGATACTCGGCACACAGTCGAGCACCTCGTTGATACGCGAAGCGCTAGCGCTCGCCTTGGTGAAGACTACAACCAAGTTGGCAACATACACGATGGAGGTAAGGGTCTGCGTCATGTAGTTCACAAACGCCATGACCTGGCCCTGCGTGAGCTCGCCCACGTTGACTTGGATGCCGCCCACCCACAGGATGGCGCACACGCCCAGGTTCATCACCAAAAACGTGACGGGGTTGAGAATCGACGAGAGCTTGCCCACCGCGATTGCGACACGCGCCTGGTCATCGGCCGCCTGGGCAAAACGCTCACGTTCGTGACCCTCGCGCACAAACGCCCGGACCACGCGGGCACCCGAAAGTCCCTCGCGGCAAATAAGCGCGATGCGATCGAGCTTTGCCTGCAGCTGCTTGTAGTACGGGATGCAGCGCGCCATGACAAACCAAAACACCAGGCCGATAGCGGGAGTGCAGATCAAAAAGATCATGCCGAGCTTAAGGTCGATGGCAAGGGCCGCGACCATTGAGCCCACCGCCAGGAAAGGCCAGCGGATGAGCATACGCACGCCCAGCGCCACGGCGAGCTGCACCTGGTTGACGTCGTTGGTAATGCGCGTGATGAGCGACGGCGTGCCAAAGCGATCGAGTTCAGCATAGCTCAGCTTGTTGATGTGCTTGTAGAGTGCGCCGCGAATGTCAGTACCCATGCCCTGCGAGGTGAGCGCCGCCATCTTTTGGCAGACGAGCGTAAACGAGATGCCAATCACGGCCATGGCGGCGAGCACCATACCGTAGTGGACGACGGCACTCACGTCGTGCGCACCGATACCTTTATCAATCATCTGGGCAATCACGAGCGGCGTAAGCAGGTCAAAGATCACTTCAATCAACTTGCACGCAGGGCCAATCACCATATACCGGCGAAACTTACCACCAAAACGCCTGAGCAGCTCAATCATGTATAGGCGCTCCCTATCATCATCTCTCTTCAATCTGATTCATGATAGTACGGAGAACCCTGGAGATGCGTAAGCAACTCGTTACAGAAGAATCTTGGATAGCGGTAAAAACCGCCTATGTTTAGGCGCGGTCAGCGAGCGCCATCCAGAGCGAACAAGTTGGCATGAAAAAGGCAAGGCATAGACCTTCTGGTCATGCCTTGCCTTTTGAATGACAAATTGTCGCTCTGGGTGGCGCGCAGCGTCGATCATTGCGCGGTTTGGTAAAACCGCGCAAAAAAGAAAGCCTGCGCACTCGATGGATCCGGATGCCCGACAGAGGCTCCTTATGGCTGCTTCCTTCCGGACCTGACCAGATTCGGAACATGTCGTCATCCGAACCCATCGAACGCGCTAGGCGCTCGATATATATTACCCGCTCCCGCCCGATGGGGCAAGGTAGCTAATTTGGGACGGGGCTTTTTGACTACTTGGGCAATCAGATCGACAGGTGGTCAAATAAGCCCCGTCCCAAAAAGACTGGTCTGCTGCCGTGCCACAAAAGGGGCCTATCTACTACGTTTAGGCCGCAGGGGTCAACCATAGCCGGCTTTTTCGAAAATCGGCAAGCTTTCTACCTGCGGTTTTAATTTCACAAAATCCGGGATGGTCAAGGGTGCTCGGCTAAACGTAGTAGATGGCCGCATTTCATGGCGGACGGTCCGACCCAAGGCCCAAGGCGGCCAGCCTCGGATAGCCATTCTCGAAGTTGCGGTGGAATAGTTCCTGTTTTTGCTGCTGAAGGCCTTGAACAGGAACTATTCCACCGCAACTTATGAGGGGGCGGGGGATGCGATAGTATTACGTGATGAGATTCGAAAAACCGTGAGCTTCATCCGAGGGCTTTATGGAACAACGCCAGCATAATCAGAGCCTGCAAGACCAGGCATACAACGCATTGCGCTCCAAGGTTATCTATGCCGAGCTCAAGCCTGGCACGCGCCTTTCGGCGATTGGTCTGGAAAAGGAGACGGGAATCGGGCGCACGCCCATTCGCGAGTCCTTTGTGCGTCTGCGTGAACAGGAGCTGGTGGAAACGCGTCCCAAAAGCGGCACCTATGTCTCAAAAATCAGCATGGAGCGCGCTGAGAACGCCTGTTTCTTGCGCGAGAAACTCGAGCGAAGCGTGCTTATTAAATGCTGTTCGGCCGCCTCGCCCGAGCAAAAGCAGCGGCTCGAGCAGATTCTTGCCGAGTCCGAGTCGCTCGATCATCGTGAAACGCGTCGCTTTTTCGATCTGGACAACCTGTTCCATGAGACATGTTTTGAGATTGCCGGCCGCCACATGTTGTGGGATTGGATGAAGAGCGTCAACACACATTTTGAGCGATACAACTGGTTGCGTATGGTGTCGCAGGACCTGGATTGGGAGCCGATTCGTCGGCAGCATCGCCGGATTCTCGAGGCCATTAAAAAGGGCGATACCGACACGGCGAGCTACCTGGCAGAGACGCACCTGCATCTGATGCCCGAGGAGCAGGGCCCGGTTATCGCCTTGCATCCCGACTATTTCGAGCTGTCCAAAGACTCGGCCATCTAACTCGTTCCCTACATTAGTTGCGGTGAAATAGGGACTGTTTTGCGGCTTTGGCGGCGTAAGCAG